>JAALKG010000176.1:0-2299 GCA_011088145.1 Cyanobacteria bacterium MH1_Bin12
CTACGACGCGGGGAGGATGACAAACAATGGTTTCCATCAAATATCAACTTAGATGAGATTTAGCAAACAAAGAACTCCTGTGAAACAATTGAGAATATTGATGGCTTTGATACAGATTTTAATCAGTAAGGTTAAGATATTAAACCGAATATTGTTGTTATTGTTTATCAGTTGTATGATAAAAATGTAAAATAAAATTCCAAAATCTCATTGCTTTTTTTAACTTAATAAAAAGAGTAAAAAATTATTATTATTTTATTTAAAAATATAAAATTTCCTTTTATTTCAAATAATTATACTAATCTTATTGAAGGTAAAATAATGTCAGAAATTATTAGTGAATCGTTTTCCGAATCTCAGTTAAATATTCTTAAAATTCTTAGTGCTTTAGCGTGGGCAGATGGAAGTTTGAGTAAAGAAGAGATTGGTATTTTATTACAAGAATTTAAGGACAATTTACCCATGAATAATTCTTCTGTTTCACCTCAAGAATATCCTAATTTAACTGGTTTTAATCTAGATGTAGATCTTCTTTTGATTGAACAAATAGAACAAAGGGCTAATGCAGAATTAGCTTTTAAAAAGATTATTAACGATTATCATGATAATCCTATTCCCATAACTGATTTAGTATCTCAAATAAAGACGATCGAGGATAAATGCTTAACGGTAAAATTATCTTATTTAGTCATTGGTGTTAATAATAAACCTTCTAAAAGAGCCGTTTATCGTCAGTTAATTCAACTATTTAATTTAGATGATAATTTAGTTAAAGAAATTGAATGGGAAGCCAGTCAAGAATTAGAAAAATTTCAACATCCCTTCAAAGCATTGATGACTAATTTAAAAAACTTTTTGTATACAGAAATTTGATAGATTTTTCTAATTTCGCCCGATTAGGTGAGCAACAATGCCCACCTATATCAACACATTGTAATCTCGATAATTTTTCCTATTTAACTTGTACAGGTGCTTCACCACCTTCTAAGCCTAGTTCGGTTAGCATAGCACGATCGTCTTCGGGGGATTGACCTAAAGTAGTGAGGTAGTTACCAATTAACATAGCATTAATACCGGATTTTAAACCTTGAGCTTGATGTTCACCCATCACAGCCTCTCTTCCTCCTGCGTAGCGTAGGATTTGTTGAGGTAAGATAAAACGAAAAATTGCGATCGCTTTAACAGCTTCTAAGGGAGTTATTTTTTCCTGATCACCTAAAGGAGTACCTTCACGAGGATTTAATAAGTTAATGGGTACAGATTCTACTTCCAACTCAGCCAAAGAAAAAGCTAAATCAACTCTATCTTCCCAAGTTTCTCCCATGCCTAAAATCCCACCAGTACAAGCTTGAATACCTACTGATTTGAGATTTTTGACAGTATCGACTCTATCTTGCCATGTATGAGTGGTCACGATTTTTTCATAGAACTTGGCAGAAGCTTCTAAATTGTGATTATAACGAGTTACTCCAGCTTCTTTGAGGGCTTGAGCTTGTTCTAAAGTAACCTCACCTAAAGCACAACAAGGTTTAATACTAGTTTCGGTGATAATTTGTTTAACTGTAGCCAAAATTTCTTCAAATTCATTAGTTTGAGGGCTATTATATTTAATTCCTCTTCCTTGAGAAACTAAGCAAAATCTTTTGGCACCTGCGGATTCTGCCGCTTTGGCATGGGTGACTATTTCCTCTCTAGTTTTTAAACTATAAACGGGTGATTCGTTACCAGGATGATGAGCAGATTGAGAGCAAAAACCACAGTTTTCTGAGCAGTTACCTGATTTTATATTCACAATGCTGCATAAATCGACGATATTTCCACAACAGGCTTGACGAATGCGATCAGCATTTTCACACAATTGGAGAATGTTTTCCTCTCCTTCAATAGCAGCTAATTTTAACGCATCTTCTTTGGTAATGCGATCGTCATTTATTATTTTATTAGCTAATGCTTCTAACCATAATTTTAATGTAGTGTCGTGGGTTGTTGTTGAACGATTTATTGTATTTACCACCAATTCTTCCCCTTCTTCTGTTCAATAATTTATATGAAAGAATTATAACAATCGGGAGTCGATAATTAACAATTCACAATCAACAATTAACAATTCACAATCTACAATTCACAATCAAACTTCCGAGGTCGATAATTCTCAATTCTGAGTGACTATTTTTGCCTATCTACAACGACTAAAATAACAAAGCGGGCTATTTTCTTGGTATTTTGTTAATAGGTAAAATATTATACAAACAATTCCTTAACTTGATGCTTTGCGATTACCTAGTACAAATCATTACCG
>JAALKG010000176.1:2309-4039 GCA_011088145.1 Cyanobacteria bacterium MH1_Bin12
AACAAATGGGCACAACTTTCCCCAGATTTATTAAAAAAAGGCGTAATTGCGGCTTCTGCGGGAAATCATGCCCAAGGAGTCGCTCTAGGTGCAAGCAAATTAGGTACACAGGCGATTATTGTCATGCCTGTAACTACACCACAAGTTAAGGTGGATGCAGTAAAATCTAGAGGTGGTCAGGTTGTGTTACATGGTGATAGTTATGATGATGCTTATGCTTATGCCTGTAAATTAGAACAGGAAAAAGGTTTAACTTTTATTCATCCTTTTGATGATCCTTATGTAATTGCGGGGCAGGGTACTATCGGTATGGAGATTATGCGACAGTATCAACAACCAATTCATGCTATTTTTGTTGCGATTGGTGGAGGTGGTCTGATTTCAGGAATTGCGGCATATATCAAGAGATTAAGACCAGAAATTAGGATTATTGGGGTTGAACCCGTTGATGCTAATGCAATGTATCAATCACTGGAGGTAGGACATCGAGTCAAATTATCCCAAGTGGGTTTGTTTGCTGATGGGGTTGCAGTTAAGGAAGTAGGAAAGGAAACATTTCGTTTGTGTCAGGAATATGTAGATGAAATTATTTTAGTGAGTACTGATGATACTTGTGCGGCGATTAAGGATGTGTTTGAAGATACTAGATCAATTTTAGAACCTGCTGGTGCATTAGCGATCGCAGGAGCAAAGGCTTATGTCGAAAGGGAGCAAATTGAAGGGCCAACTTTGATTGCTGTTGCTTGTGGTGCTAATATGAATTTCGATCGTCTTCGTTTTGTAGCCGAAAGGGCAGAATTAGGAGAACGTAGGGAAGCAATTTTTGCGGTAACAATACCCGAAACCCCTGGGAGTTTACGCCGTTTTTGTGAATGTTTAGGTAAACGCAATCTGACAGAATTTAGTTATCGCATTGCGGATGACACTGAAGCACATATTTTCATTGGAGTCCAAATTATTAATCGTGCGGATGCAATCAATATTGCTCAATCTTGGGAAGATTGTGGTTTTAAAACTCTAGATTTAACTGATGATGAATTGACGAAGGTACATCTATGTCACATGGTTGGAGGACGATCGCATTTAGCAGATCATGAACTATTCTATCGCTTTGAATTTCCTGAGCGTCCTGGTGCATTGATGAAATTCGTAAGTTCGATGAGTCCTGATTGGAATATCAGCGTTTTTCATTATCGCAATAATGGGGCAGATTATGGGCGAATTGTGGTGGGAATTCAAGTGCCACCTGATGAAATGGAGCAATGGCAAGCTTTTATTGATACTTTGGGTTATCGTTATTGGGATGAAAGTAATAATCCTGCCTATAAGTTATTTTTACGACATTCTTAATCTTTAAGTAAATATAATTGACGTAGGAATATGCCATTTAATCTAATGCGTAAGATATCATTAGGAGAAGCCAGAAAGAAATTTGCAGATATTATTAATCAGATTGCTTATAAATTACAATATATTGCTATTAAGGGTTCATGGAAATCTCCTAAATTGAAAATACCTATCCAGCAGGAATCATCAAGTGTGTACTTATTGTCGAACTCTTTAAAGCTCATATTTATTCCATGATCCCAAAGTAAAGCGTTTCCAACACTCAATACAACCAATTCGGATGATTATCAAAATCCTCTTCTTCTACGGCTAAGATGTACATATCTGAACAATTCTCCATCCTTGAGTATTTTTTGTACTTGGTTTCAAAGTCGAATGCTCCC
>JAALKG010000177.1 GCA_011088145.1 Cyanobacteria bacterium MH1_Bin12
ACCTCTAGATTTCTTAGGAATCCCGCGTCTCCGACGCTGGGAGGATGTCAATTAGGAACACATATAAACAAATGCAGACGATCGCATCTGAGTTTCAAAAACAACTTTCTCAACCCCTTAAAATAGGTTCTGTAACAGTTAATAGCAGAGTTTTACAATCCCCCTTGTCAGGAGTGACAGATCGTGTTTTTCGTCGCTTAGTCAGACGCTATGCACCGCAATCAATGACCTATACAGAAATGGTTAGTGCTAGTGAAATTCATCACCTAAAAACATTGCCCAGACTGATGGAAATTGACCCCGACGAGCAACCTATCAGCATCCAACTGTTTGATTGTCGTCCTGATTTTATGGCAGAAGCAGCCGAAAAGGCAGTAATAGAAGGAGCTAAAACCGTTGATATTAATATGGGTTGTCCTGTGAATAAAATTACTAAAAAAGGTGGTGGTTCAAAATTATTAAGACAACCAGAAATTGCCGAAGCTCTAGTCAAAGAAGTCAAACAAGCAGTCGATGTACCCGTCACCGTCAAAACTCATATTGGTTGGAATGACTCTGAAATTAATATTTTAGATTTTGCTCAAAGGATGGAAGATGCGGGTGCGAGTATGATTACTATTCATGGGCGTACCCGTGAGCAAGGTTATAGTGGTTTTGCTCGATGGGAAATCATTGCGCAGGTCAAGGAAAAATTAACAATTCCCGTAATTGCCAATGGAGATATATTTTCCGTAGAAGATGCTATTCGTTGTTTAGAAGTAACTAAAGCTGATGGAGTAATGTGTTCTCGTGGGACTTTAGGTTATCCTTTTTTGGTAGGGCAAATTGATCATTTTTTGAAAACAGGTGAATTGTTGCCTCTTCCTAGTTTAAAACAGCGATTAGATTGTGCCAAAGAACATCTAATTGGTTTGTGGGAATACAAGGGGCAAAGAGGAATTTTTCAATCTCGTAAACATCTTTCTTGGTATTGTCAAGGTTTTAAAGGAGCTTCAAAATTGAGAGATGAATGTTCCCATATTAATACCGTTGAAGAAGGACTAAATTTATTGGATAAAGCGATCGTCAAAGGTACGATGTAAATAATTCCCAAAATAAAATTAGTGATCAATTGTCCATTATCGATTATCCATTGTTATAATCTCTATTTAAAGCCATTGTTATTTTTATAAAAATGTCCTATATATACAACCACTCCATATTAGTAAGTTCCTTTTGCTTCATATTGACTGGTTTAGCACCTGTTCAAGCAAAGGAGTTTACTACAAACAAATCAAATAATTATTTCTTAGCTCAAAATATTACTGATCAAGACAGTACTGATAAATATAATCCCCACAGTAATCCTTTAAATTTTCCGACACAGACTCAAGAAGTAGAAATTGAGCAAATTGAGTCTGTTAGTCTTATTGACGCAGTAGAAATTGCCCTAAAAAATAACGAAGAATTACAAGTAGCTAGATTGGAACTAGATAGTGCTCAAGAAGGATTAAATGCAGTTTTAGCAACTAGATTACCGACTTTAGATGGACAATTGGAAGCAAACCAAAGAGGTGATGATACTGCTGATGGCAATGGTTTTACCACTAGAAGGAGGACTGTATTGTCAGGGCAAATAGAACTTCGTTACAACGTTTATGACGGTGGTAATAGAAATGCCAACATCAATCGTGCTAATCGACAAATTGTTTCTAGTCAATTAAATGTTGAACGTATTTCTGAGCAAGTACGCTTTGATGCCACTAACGCTTATTATGAACTACAAAATGCCGATGCACAAGTCGCGATCGCCGAAGCAGCCATCGAAGACTTTTCTCAAACTTTAAGAGATGCAAGATTATTAGAACAAGCAGGTTTGGGAACACAGTTTGATGTTTTACAAGCAGAAGTAGACTTAGCCAATGCCAATCAATCTTTAAGCGTAGCCGTTTCTAATCAAAAAAATTCTAGAAGAGCATTAGCCGATGTCCTCAACGTAGGAGAAAAAATCGAATTAGCTGCTGCTGATGAAATTAAAGAAAATGGGACATGGAATTTTTCTTTAGAAAAAAGTATTATTATGGCCTACAAAAATAGAGCTGAATTAGAGCAATTATTAGTACAAAGGGAAATTAATGCTCAAGAAAAAGAAATCGCCCTATCGGTAAATCGTCCTCAAGTAGACGTTTTTGCTAACTATAATTTTTCTGATAATTTTTTCGATAATTTCGATCGTACAGGGTACGCCGATGGTTATAATCTGGGTGCGAGAATGAATTGGCAACTTTTTGATGGTGGAGAAGCTAAAGCAAGAGCAAAGCAAGAAGATATTAGTGTCAAAATTGACGAAACTAATTTTAGCGATCAAAAAAACCAAATTCGTTTAGCCGTGGAAAGTGCTTATAACAATTTAGTTGCGAACAAACAAAATATTTCCACCACAGAAAAAGCCGTTACCACCGCAGTCGAAAGTCTTCGTTTAGCAAGATTACGTTTTCAAGCAGGAGTCGGTACTCAAACTGACGTAATTAATGCTCAAAGAAGTTTAACCGAAGCTAGAGGAAATTTTTTACAAGCAATTATTGGTTACAATCAATCCTTAAACAACTTACAAAGATCAGTGAGTAATTTACCTGATGGTAAACTGTTTGAGTATAGATAAATTAAAATACAATACCCTCATCAAAATGTTATTGTTACAATTTAATGGTAGGATCACTCGATTATAATTTGTAATTAATCAAAACTTAGGAGAAAAAACTTCTCTAATCTTGGATCACAAAATCCCTTTTAGCTAATTAAAACAAGTTTACCTAAGTGATAATACTTGAAATATTTTATGTGATATTAGTGACAATAATTTTCTCTATTTCATGATAAAATTATGCTGAGTTTAAGACCTTTTTTCCTACATCTAAAAAATTAATTTTTTACCCTGAATGTTAACTCTGATTTTAACAGTTGTCATCGTCCTTGTCGGTTCTGCTTTTTGTTCTTTAACCGAAACAGTGTTGCTCTCAGTACCAGAGATAAAGGTTAAACAGTGGGTTCAAGCAAAAAAAAGAGGTGCTATAACCCTATTGCAGATTAAGAAAAAAATGAACCGTCCGATCGCAACAATTGTTATTTTAAATAATATTTTCAATATTGTTGGCAGTGTTATGATCGGTACTTTAACAACAAAGGAGTTAGGTAGTAAATGGTTGGGATTATTCTCAGGTGTTTTCACTTTTTTGATTATTATATTTGCTGAAATAATTCCCAAAACATTGGGTCAAAAAAATGCTGATTTTTTATCTTTAATATTGGCTTTACCTGTAAAGACATTAACTTTAGCTTTTACTCCTTTAGTCTGGTTAATGGAGAAATTGACAGAACCCTTAACCAAAGGCAAAGTATTGCCGACCACCAATGAGATGGAAATAAAATTTTTAACGAATATTGGTAGTAATGAAGGGGTAATCGAAGCAGATGAAGCAGAAATGATCAATCGTGTTTTTCATCTCAATGATCTTTGTGCATCAGACTTAATGACTCCGAGGATAATCGTTACTTATCTCAAAGGTGATTTGACTTTAACCCAATCTCAAGAATTTATTATCAA
Source organism: Cyanobacteria bacterium MH1_Bin12 (assembly GCA_011088145.1). Taxonomy (GTDB): domain Bacteria; phylum Cyanobacteriota; class Cyanobacteriia; order Cyanobacteriales; family Cyanobacteriaceae; genus JAALKG01. Next base: position 3,584 of record JAALKG010000177.1, read on the forward strand.
TTCTGAACATAGTCGAATTTTAATAGTAGAAGATTCTATTGATGAAGTGATTGGAGTCGGATTTAAAGATGAATTATTAACGGCTATTATTCAAGGAAAAGGTAACGAAAATATACAAAATGTAGCCCAGAATGTCAACTTTGTACCTGAAACTATTAGAGCAGATCATTTATTAAGAAATTTTCAAGAGTTACGTCAACATTTAGTAGTTGTTATTGATGAATATGGGGGTGTTTCGGGAGTTGTGTCTTTAGAAGATGTTTTAGAAGTTTTAACAGGGGAAATTGTTGATGAGACCGATCGAACTGTTAATATGAGAGAAATTGCGAGAAAGAAACGAGAGCGTCTATTAATTTCTAAAGGCATAAAAAATACCTCTGATTTTTATCTGTGTTCCTTGAGAAGACCCACGGCTATGCCCATGGGATGAATC
>JAALKG010000178.1 GCA_011088145.1 Cyanobacteria bacterium MH1_Bin12
CGTGATTCATCCCATGGGCATAGCCGTGGGTCTTCTCAAGGAACACAGATAATATAAAACAAATTTGCGATTGGCAATTAATTAGATTATGGTCAGATTTAATTTGATCGCTTCTATACTTCTTAAAATAAATTTTAATTTTTCGAAAATATAAATGCGACTACCTAAGTATATTCCCTTAGAATAATAAATATATATATTTCTATTATTTAGTTTAGATAAAGTACTGAGGTATAATTCATATTATAACTAAAAATCATAAAATAGTTTTCTTATAATAGTAGATTCTTAAGATAAAATAAGAAAAGCTGAAATACATTTAGATTTCTTTATTACAATCAGTTATTCGTTATCAATAGTAACCTTTTATCAAAGATATACTACCCAATAAGTTTGGATATACTAACATTTATCGTTTAGATTGCAGGGGAGAAGGAAGAAAAGGCGAATTTTTTCCCATCAAGAAAATAGTCAACCTAAATGCGTCTTAGTTTATTTTTGAGAGATATTTGGTAATATACTGAGATAAAGTAACACCATCTACACCCATTTGAGTTACATCTTTAACAGCTAAAATTCCACCTTGTTGATGTAACCAAGCCCCTACAGCGACCATATCAGCAACGGAATATAAGCTGAAATCTCCTTGAGCAATCAAAGCAGAAATAAAGCCACTTAACACATCACCACTTCCTCCTCTCGCTAGAGCGGGAGTACCTTCACCGATAATCCATGTGTATTTACCTTGATCGCTAATTATGGTTTTAGTACCCTTTAATAAAATAATGCTATTGCTTCTTTTTGCCCCTTCTTTTAAACTTTCCAATTTATTTTGGTTTAAATCAATATCGGGGAATAATCGTTTGAATTCACCTTCATGAGGAGTCAGAATAGTTGTCCCTTTTCGTTGAGATAATATTTGCAAAAAATTTCCTTGGGCTAAAAGATTTAAACCATCTGCATCTATAAGTAAGGTGTTTTCTGTAGCTAATAATTGGTTAAAAAATTGCTCAGTTGCAGGTGTAATATCACGAGAAATGCCCATACCAAAAGCAATCACATCATACTTTGATAAATCTAAATCGTCTACACGAATAAATTCTATTGCACCTTTTTGGGTTTCTTCGGTAGCAATGACCAGAGCAGAAGGAAGGTTATTGTTGATTAAAGGTTTTATCGATCGAGGTACAATCATAGTGAGCATACCAACACCACCACTGTTTGCTCCATATCCAGAGAGTAGAGCTGCTCCTGCATATTGATTCGAGCCACAAATTAGCAATATATTTCCTTGACGATATTTGTGGGTATTAAGAGGACGAGGTATGGGAAGAATTGTTTTGACTTTTGTCACCGTCATTAACTCAATTGCCAAATCAAGGGCAATTTTTTCGTTTATGACATGATTGGGAATACCAATATCAACTAAATGTAAATTACCGATATATTCCACCGCAGGAGTTTGAAATAATCCTAATTTCCATAAACCTAAACATAAAGTGTCAGTGGCTTTAATGGCAACACCTAAAACTTTTCCCGTATCGGTATCAATGCCTGAGGGTAAATCAACACTGACTATCGGTTTGTGCCATTGATTTAAAGTATGAATGTCATTAGCTAATCTATCACTTATCGATCGTCCTAAACCGAAACCAAATAAACTGTCAATAATGAGATGACAATCTGTTAACGCTTCCATATTCTCAACTAAATTAATACCCAAAAACTTAGCATAATTGAGATGTTGTGCTGTTAATGGTTTGGACTTATCTGCGAGGGGAACATATAAACGAATATTATAACCGTGCAAAAATAATTCTCTAGCAATGACTAATCCATCTCCACCATTGTGACCACAACCGACAATAATTCCCACGGTAGGATATTGATTTATGGGATATAAATGTTGGATTTTTTGACTAGATAATAATGCGGCTTTTTCCATTAAACTAGCAACGGGCATTTGATGAGCAAATAGTTTTGCCTCTATTTGTTGCATCTGCCTAGTCGTTACAATGATGGTTTTATCTTTTTCTTTTTCCATTTTTCCTGTCGCAATAAAAGATAAAAGTTCAATGGGCAAAGGATGAGAATAATAAGTTATAAATTCCCAATTAATGCTTTTTTTTAAAAACGTTTCAGTGCTCGTTCCATTTCTCTTTGGTCTTCTCTACGCTTAACCGTTTCTCGTTTATCGTGTAGTTTTTTACCCTTACCCACGCCCAAAAGTACTTTTACCCAATCACCTTTGAGGTACATTTTTAAAGGAACTAAAGTCAAACCTTTTTCTTGTAACAAACCAATTAATTTATTGATCTCTTTTTTATGTAATAATAATTTGCGATCGCGACGAGGTTCATGATTAAAATATTTACCACTAATCTCATAGGGAGAAATATGTACATTGGTCAACCATGCTTCTCCATTACGAATTAAAGCATAGCCATCCCGTAAATTAACTCTACCCATACGAATTGATTTGACTTCCGTACCCTTGAGCTGCAAACCAGCTTCATAGGTCTCAGAAATCTCATACAAATATCTGGCTTGACGGTTATCACTAATAACTTTGAATCGTAATTTATCGCTCATTCAATAATATTTGACAGTTTTTACTTAAAAATAATGTTATCTATTATAACGACAATAACAAACTACTGTTCTGAGAATTTTGTTTTGAGAAATGGGTTAAAGAGTAAAAACTCTGCCCTTCTCAATTCTCAATTCTCCCATAATCGATCATTTCAAACTTGACGAACTACTACTGTGGATTAGCAAAAGCATCTGAAGACAGTATATATTTGTTATTGATAAGATTCATCTATAAAACTTAAATTCATGAAAATTGCCATTACGGGAGCAACTGGATTTGTCGGGACAAAATTAATCGAAAAATTAGCACCCAATCATCAAATAATTGTCTTGACTCGTGACAGTAGTAAAGCCAAATCCAAATTTTCTAGCTCCATTCAGTCTAATCTGGAGTTCGTTACTTATACTCCAAAACAAGCAGGTGATTGGCAAACAAAAATTGATGGTTGCGACGGAGTAATTAACCTTGCAGGAGCACCCATAGCTGAAAGATGGAGCGAGAGTTATAAACAAGAAATCTGGGAAAGTCGTCAGTTAGGTACAAGAATGATTGTTGATGGGATTAATAAAGCAAACAATAAACCACAAGTATTAATTAATGCTTCAGCCGTTGGTTACTATGGTACGAGTGAAACGGCAACTTATACAGAAAAAGATTCAGCTGGGAATGATTTTTTAGCTCAAGTCTGTCAAGAATGGGAAGCCGAAGCACAAAAAGTGAAGGATTTGGGTACTCGTTTAGTAATTTTGCGTTTGGGAGTAGTTTTAGGCAATGGAGGGGCATTAGCCAAAATGATACCACCTTTTCAAATATTTGCAGGAGGGCCTATTGGGCAAGGAAAACAATGGTTTTCATGGATTCATCGAGAAGATGTTGTGGGAATGATTATTCAAGCTCTGGAAAATAGAGAACTTGATGGTACTTTTAACGCTACTGCACCTAATCCCGTTACCATGAGTCAATTATGCGATACTTTAGGACAAGTTCTGCAACGTCCTTCATGGCTTCCTGTTCCAGACTTTGCTTTGGAATTATTGTTAGGGGAAGGGGCAAAAGTTGTCTTGGAAGGGCAAAAAGTTTTACCTAAAAAGACGATCGATATTATGGGTTATAACTATTTATATCCTGATTTAAAATCTGCTTTAGACAAAATTATCAAAACAGAATTTTAAAATTTAGGAATTGGCACAAAATCCATGATTAAAACAACTAGAAAACCTTGTTATAGCAAAGGACAAAGGTTAAAATCTAGACATAGCAATACTTTTAGCAATCATCAATGGGGTGCGACCTTTATATACTACAATGAAGAGAGAGTAGGAAAGCCATATTGATTA
>JAALKG010000022.1 GCA_011088145.1 Cyanobacteria bacterium MH1_Bin12
GGCAATCTGCTATCCTACCCCAAAATGGGAGCCAATTTTTATGAGAAAGCCTTGAGCAAGAGGATGCGATCGAGACTCCATCCTAATTTGTTCTAAGATTTCAGATTCTCTCAAAGAAACAGAAAGTAGATATTCATATAATTGGGGAGATAGATTTAGGGTTTGAATACTCACGGTGATAGTTGATAGTTGATAGTTGATAGTTAAGGATTTTACACTGAATCTAAATGTAGGGTGGGCATTGCCCACACTGGTGTCAACTTAAGCCGAAACAGTTCTTTTAATTGAGTTTCAGAATTTACCTTGTCAATTTATTGCAAGGCGTTGTACAGCAATAGCTTCATACCTTAAGTTGACACGAATGCATTGCCCACCTTCGCCTTTTGAAAAAATTTAAGCCAAAAAAGACGCAGTAACTAGTACTACGCCTTGAGATTAATTACTTGAAATTCGTTAAATTTAGCTACATAAAATTTAGTAAACTTCAACGTGCCAACGATGTTCTTTTTTCATTTGTTTGCGTAAATCAGCCCATGACATACCACGTTTTTCAGCTTCAGAAGTGAAAGTTTCAGAAATAGGAGGTTCCATTCCTTTTAAACCACACATATAAACATGAGTATTTGGTTTTTGAATTAATTCAAATAACTCGTCTGCATATTCACTTACACGACTTTGTACATACATTTTTCCATCTTCTTTGGTTTTTTGCTCACGACTGATAGCGTAAGTTAAACGGAAGTTTTCAGGATAATCTGCTGCCATTTTCTCTAAATCATCTTTATAGAGAATATTTTCAGTGTAAGGAATACCAAATACTAACCATGCTAAACCTTTGAATTGATAATCAGGATTGATTTCTCTTTCTTTAAACATACGCCATAAGAAAGCACGGAAAGGAGCGATACCAGTACCTGTGGCTAACATGACTATGGTTGCATCTTCATCATCAGGTAATAACATTTCTTTACCAACAGGCCCAGTAATGGCTACATCTGTACCCACTTCTATATTGCATAAGTGACTAGAACAGACTCCATAAATAGTTTCTCCTGCTTCATTTTGGTATTCTAATTGACGAACACAAAGGGAGACAGTTTTGTCATCCATGGGATCACCATGACGGGTAGAAGCGATGGAATAAAGACGTAATTTATGATTTTTACCTTTCTCATCTTGTCCTGGAGGAATAATACCAATACTTTGACCTTCTAAGTAGTTTAAATCACCTTGAGAAAGATCGAAAGTTACATGACGAACAGTACCACTACCACCTTCTGCTACTAATTCATAGTTTTCTAAACATTTACCCATATAAGGGGTTTTAGGACGATAAATATTTACGGGAACTTTAGTTTTCTTAGCTGCTTTTTTCTCAGCTTTAGGAGCAGTTTTGGTCTCAGTCTGAGGGGCAGATGTTTTGCTCATAACACTATTAGAACCACCAACAGGAGTAATCTTGACGATTGTGCCTCCAAGGCGATTTATTCTATTCATTTCCTGATTCATTCGAGAATAAGGTACGGTGATCAAAGTAGTTCCACTTTTACGAATAGAATAACTTAATTTACTATCACCTTTGTTAGATATTCCGACTACTTCAAAGATAAAAGATCTGGAATTGTTATAGTTGCTCATTTAATGATTAATATACTCCTAATTTTATAAATTAAGATAAAGTGTGTCTTAATTTATGAGTTATGTCAAGTTTTGTAAACACTGACATTATTGTCACAATGATTGCGGTTTAAATGCTTACATTTAAATTTTATCAAAAGCATGTCAATGAAAAAAATCAATAAAAATAACAAAGTAATGAAATAATAACTTTTTACTAGTAGAGCATCAATTTTGTTTTGAGGGATAGGTAGTCATATTCAAAACTCTAACAAAACACTTTCTCTCCTAGCTCCTTTTCTCTCTTCTTTGCTGCTACCATAATCTATTCAAACTTGACGGACTACTAGAGAATCGATATTTGTTCTGTTTCACCATTTAACAATGCTAAATAAAGTTCTATTTGCAAAGATGGATAATTTTGTTTAATGAGATGATAGGCTTTGGTTAAATATTGACGATGTATTTCTTTTTCCTTGGTAAAATCTTGACTTAATTGACGATCGATTTTAGTGGCATAAGCACCACAATCTTGATGATCTAAGATGATTACTTTTTCGATATCATGTAAATTGACCGAAAGTTCTAATTGTTCCCAAAATGTTTGAGTCTCAGCATTAGAAGGAAAATTACTCAAAGCCAAGGATGCACCAGCTAAACTTAACCAATCATATTGCCCTTCTAGATTTTGTTGTTGTAAAAAATGTTGTTCTATACTGACAAAACGATAATCAATACAACTTAACACCAAGGCTTTGACCTTCGTCGAACCATAAGCTGTTTTACTTGATTTAAACCACAGAGGTAAGCTTAAACTGCCAGCTAACAAAAATTGCAGTATTCTACGTCTGTGATAATGATTTATTTCCATCAAAAAAAATTTATCGAGGTTCAGAACAAACATTCATTCCTAGCCGACAAAAAGTAAATATATTTTATTGCTCATTGTCACCAATGAATTATCAATTGTCAATTGATTAGTGTACCCTTGACTGATAAGATAGCAATCTATAGTAAAAATTACTAATATAAGTAAAATTTGTTTTCATATATATAGAGGAAAATTATGACTCAAGATAGAGTAGTAATTATTGGTGTCGCCGGTGATTCTGGTTGCGGAAAATCTACTTTTTTACGCCGTTTAGAAGATTTATTTGGAAAAGAATTTATGACTGTTATCTGCCTAGATGACTATCATAGTCTCGATCGTGTAGGCAGAAAAGAGGCTGGCGTTACAGCACTTGATCCTCGTGCCAACAATTTCGATTTAATGGCAGAACAAATTAAAGCTTTAAAAAATGGTCAAGGCATTGATAAGCCCATTTATAACCATGACAATGGTATGCTCGAAGGGCCAGAAAGAATTGAGCCGAATAAGGTAATTGTCATTGAAGGTTTACATCCTTTATACGATGCCAGAGTTAGAGAATTAGTTGACTTTAGTGTTTATCTTGACATTGGTGAAGAAGTTAAGATTCAATGGAAGATTCAACGTGATATGGCAGAAAGAGGTCATACCTACGAAGATATACTCGCTTCTATCAATGCTAGAAAACCTGATTTCACTGCTTATATTGAAGTTCAAAAACAATATGCAGACATTGTTATTCAAGTATTACCAACTCAATTAATCAAAGACGAAGAAGCGAAAATTCTACGTGTACGCCTCGTTGAAAAAGAAGGTATTTCTCACTTTGAGCCTACCTATTTATTTGATGAAGGTTCTACTATTGATTGGCGCCCTTGTGGACGTAAGTTAACTTGTGCTTACCCTGGTCTCAAAATGTATTATGGACCTGACAACTACATGGGTAACGAAGTTTCTATTTTAGAAATTGATGGTCAATTTGACAACTTAGAAGAAATTATTTACGTTGAAAGTCACTTAAGTCGTACTGGTACTAAATACTATGGCGAAATGACTGAACTTTTACTAAAACATAAAGATTATCCTGGTTCTAATAACGGTACTGGTTTATTCCAAGTTTTAGTCGGTTTAAAAATGCGTGAAACTTATGAAAAATTAACTGGTACAAGTACAAAAGCCGATACAGAAGTGGCTACTGTTTAATTATTCACAGCTAATCAATTAATGTCTCCTTGTGATTTTATCTATTGCAAGGAGATTTTCGCTTTTTAGGGTAAAATTATCAAATAATTAATATCCACCTAGTTACAGGAAAAGTTCATCAATGAATGTTAGTTGTGTAATAGCGATCGCTACTAATGGTTTTCGTGAAGTAATCAGGGATCGAATATTATATATTATCGGTTTTTTTGTTTTGTTATTGGTATTGGCCTCTCGTATTTTACCCCCTATCGCTGTAAGTGCGGACGACAAAATATTTTTAGATTTAGGAATAGGAGCAATTAGTCTGCTTGGAGCCATCGTTTCCATTTTTGTGGGTACGGGTTTAGTCAACAAAGAAATCGAAAAAAAAACAGTTCTGATTTTAATACCCAAACCAATTACATCGGCAGAATTTATTCTGGGCAAACATTTAGGTTTGTCCGCAGTCTTGACAGTTTTAGTTGTTACTATGACGGCAATTTATTTTGTGATGATGAATTTATTAGGTATCGATTATCCTTTGCATAGTTTATCGATCGCTATTTTATATATATTATTAGAATTAGCCCTATTAATAGCCGTTTCTATGACTTTTGGGGTTTTTACTAGCTCAATTCTAGCCACATTATTAAGCTTTGGTGTATATTTGATGGGTCACTTTACTAGAGATTTATTGGAATTGGGTAAAATTGCTGATAATCCTGGAATTGCCAAAATAACTAAAACTTTATTTTTGATTCTCCCCGATTTGGAAAGAATGAATCTTAAAAATGAGGCGGTTTATAATATATTGCCAAGCACAGGGGAGTTAATGAGTAATTTTATTTATGGTATTTTATACATAATATTATTATTGATAATTACTATAACTATTTTCTCTCGCCGACAATTTTAACACCGATTGCGATCTATTATCTTAAGCACAAATATAATGAAAAATAGGTCAAAATTAAAAATTTATCAACTAAAGTTGGTTTAATTTGTTATTCTTGGAGAGGTCTGAATATAAATTAAAGACCTCTGGTTACCTAATTGAAATTAACATAAAAGTGTTAAATCCTATTAATTACACAAAAATAAATGAATATTTGCTTGACTCATTAGAAGAATGTTTAGAAGTAGATGATTTTTGTTTAAATTGCTATAAACTTCTTTCTGACTATGTTCAAATCAATAATTTTATTGTTTATAAAGAAGAGCAAAAAAAAATTGATTTAATTTATCAGTCTAATTGGCATCACAGCAATGGCATAAATTATCCCTTAGTAATTAATTTAATAACGGAGAAATATGCTAATTCAGGTCAAAGAAATTTTTATCTCCAAGACTCTTTCTCTTGTTTAAAAGAAGATTTTTATTGTAATTGGCTTAAAAAGGAAAAGATCAATTATTTATCTATCTTCAATTTAGATTTTAAAAAAGAACTATTAGGTAAAGTATTTATTGAAATAAAATGAGGATCTCTACCACTAGTAGTTCTACCCGTTGCATAAGGTACAATTAAAGCATCCCAGCGAGAACGATGAGTGGGAGCAATAATTACCGCTCCATTTTTGGGTACATTTTCTTGTCCTGTAATCTGTATTTTACGAAAAAACCAAGGAAAAATTAATTTATCTGCTAGAAAATAAGCTATTCTAGTCATCCAAGGTATTACTTGAGAGGTAATCGTAATTTCGCGTTCATTATTTTTTGGTAGAGTTACTGTATTTTTGGTCATTACTTATACTAGAAAATATAATTCTTTGTCCGCTATTTATTAAGTGTAATTGGGTTATTTCCTAAATTAATGAATTATTCAATACCTTCGCCAAAATAAATAGTACTAATATTCGAGAGATAACATCATCAATGTTAGCTATATCTATTGAATAAACTACTCTTTTGTTAAAATCAGTCCTCATCAGGATCATAGGTACAAACATAATTAAAATTATCTCATCAAAACCCACAAGCAATTAATATTAATCAGTAAATAGAGAAAATCTTTATGGTTTGGTACATGTACTATGAGAAGATCCCAGTTTAATGGCGAAGGTATTGATTATTATGACAGTTTATTATTTGTCTAAGCATTTGTTCAATAACTGAATTCAAAAGATCCCAAGTGGTCTCTACAAATGGATTATCTATATATTAATTACCACATCTAACGTTATCTAACGTTAAAATGGTATCACAAAATACAAAATTTAATGAGTGATGGAGTAAAACTTATTATAGTATTCTCTGATGACATTATATAAATACGCTTTATACATAAATACCTCATTATGATCGCCATTCAGAGTTATCACATCAGATAATATGGAAGCAAGATATCCTAAGAAAAATTAAATTTAATAATTTTTGCTTATTAACACTTCTCACCAATATTTGTATGAATAACAAACAAGTTAGTCAATGAAAAACTCTCATCTGATAAATTCGGGCATGATTGCTCATAGTCATAATCTCAATAACGAAGAAATTATTAACCTGAATAGTGCTTTGGATGCCTTTGCTATTGTTGATTTTGAAGAAAAATGGACGATCGCTAAAGTTTTGGTAAAATATGGAGATATTGTAATTTCTCCTTTAAAAACTGTTATTTTAAATAAAACAGCCAGTCTGGATCATCGTTGTTTTAGTTTAAGAGTACTCAGTCAATTAAAAAATCCTGAAATTGTTTTAATTGCAACACAATTGTTGATGAATACAGAACAAGAAGAGTTAATTGCTTTAGCTACTCAAACTTTAGCAGTTCAAGGAAAAGATTCGATCGCTTTTTTATCTGAATTATTGGAGGACGAAGACTACCGTTTATTAGCTTGTAAGGCATTAGGACAAATACCCAATCGATTAGTAATTGAACCTTTAATATCAGTTGTCGAAGATCATAATAGGGAAGTTAAAAAAACTGCTATTTGTGCATTACGCAATTTTAATGACTCTCGCATTATCAAAATAATGACAAATGCCCTACAAGATTATCATTCAGAAATCAGAAAAGAAGCCTTAATTGCTTTGGGATTAAAACTAAAAGCGAATCCACAATTAGATGTGATTGAGATAGTTATACCATTACTAAATGATCTTAATTTATCCGTAGCTCAACAAGCTGCAATGACTTTAAGTCGCTGTCATCATCCTCTAGCCATATCAGCCTTAGAAAATATTTTAAATTCTAAGATCACCCCTAAACCTTTAACTAAAACAGTCATAAAAGTATTGGGATGGATAGCCACAAGTGAAAGTATTCAATGTTTAGGCAAATTTATGACCACCAATGAATCATCTTTGACGATAGAGATAATTAAAATTTTAGGCCGAGTCAATAAACCAGAGTTAAAATCAGAAGTAACCACTATTCTCGATCGCTTTTATCATAGTAAATCTCCTCATCTTACCGACGCAAAAATTCTCCAAACTCTTTGTTATAGCTGGACTCAACTTCAAGCCGTTAAAGTAATTCCGATGTTAAAACAAATACCAATGAGTGAGAATCAACAAGTTAGTTTACATGCTCGCGCCGCAATTGAAACTTTAAGCCATAGCTAATAATGAATAATTCGGGTATAAATGAGATATAAATATAGCGAAGGACAAGGGACAAAGGACAAAGGTTAAAGTCTCGACATAGCAATACTTTCAGAAATCATCAATGTCCTAATAAACCCGTTCTCTGCTATAGCTTCAGATTAAAGCTCCCTAAATCCCCAAATTTCATACTGTCTTGAAACTAAAAAGGGGTTTTGGTTTTAAGATGAATAACTTGCTGATTAATCGGATGAGTAAAAATAATTTCACGACCATGAAGATATAATCTTTGATTACTATCCTCCAATTTGCCATAAAGTCGATCGCCTTTTATCTCTACACCTAAACCTTGAACTGAATGTACTCTCAACTGATGGGTTCTTCCTGTAACGGGTTTAAACTCAATACGAGTAGTATTCCCTTGGGTTTGTACAACATGATAATAACTGACACTAGGTTTTCCCTTTTCATAATTAACCTCTTGTCGAGGACGAGATAGAGGATTACCCCATAATGGTAAATCTATTTTCCCTTCAACTTCATTGATTATGCCATTGACGATCGCTTCATAAATCTTTTTGACCTGCCTTTGGGCAAACTGTTGAGCAATATGGGTATAAGTTTGCTCATCTTTAGCTAACAATAATATTCCTGAAGTATCTTGATCTAGACGATGAATAGCATTAAGATAAACATTAGATTCAGGTGTAGAAATCTGTCTAAAACGAGAAACAACACTATCAAATTTATTACTACCTCTACTTGCAACCGACAACAAACCACTAGGTTTATTGACAGCTAATAAATAATCGTCTTCATAAATAATCGGTATAGATAGGGAATGATCGATTGTTTGGGGTGAAGGTAAACCAGATAATAAAAAACCCATCAAAGGCTGACAACGTTCTTCACAAGCGGGATAAAACTGACCTGCGACTTTATCACCGTTAGGTGATGTCTCTCCCCACCATATTTCTGCGATCGCTATAGGGGTAAAATTGTGAGTGGCACAATGATGTAATAACTTGGGTTTGCAACAGTCTCCTGTACCTGTCGGAATAAGAGTTTTGCCCATTAATTTGCCAACACTTAAGCTATTTCCTGCAAAATTGGTTAAAGTGTAAGCCGTTTGCATTTGTTCTTGTAACTGTCGAGAGACTTCTTTTCTAGTCTGCTTTAGTTGTTGAATCTGTTTATTGGCGAGATTAATTTGTTCTTCTAACGGTTTTAATCTCTGTTGCCATTGATGTTTTAACTTTCTTCTTTCCCAATCATCTTGACGACTTTCTTGCTGTAATTGACTGATTTGCTGTTGTAATTCATTGTCAAGGATATTCTCTTTTAGACATTCTCTTCGTTTATCTCTGGCTTGTTTTCGTTGGCGATGAATTTGTTTTAATTCTTGTTTTTGTTGTTGAAACTCTTGCTTCAGTTTTGGAGATTCTTGTCTGACAGATAAATGTTGTCGGTCAATTATTTGTTGTTTGATTTCGTCTAGTTTTTGTAAAGTTAGTTTTTCTGCGATCGCAATAACGGGATAACCTGATATTTGGTCAACCCATCCAGTCACTTGTTTTTTTCCTGCAAAATAACCCGAAAAAGCCTTGATAACAGCTAATTTACCTTTTTCATCTTTAACAATTAAAACTCCCAACATTTTACCTTTATCAGTTTGCCAACCACTTTGGGTTAACTTCCGACAAAGACTAACTGCTATTTTTTCAGCTAAGACAGTACGAGGTAATTGTAAATGTTCTCCTGTTTGAGGACAAATACCTTGATAATAGTAAGTAATAATTTGATTTGTGGAGATATCTTCTGTACAAACGAAGTCTGTTAAAGGGTGTAATAATTTGTCTAACACGATTTTTGACAATGGACAATGGAAGGTTTTAACCACATTTGTTTGATCAATATGAATAAAACAACTTTAGGTATAGGTTCAATTTTAGCAGGACTAGCAGTGGTTGCAGGGGCTTTTGCATCCCATAGTTTACGGAGCTACCTTACAGATTCTGCTCTATTTATTTGGCAAACAGCAGTCAGGTATCAAATGTATCATAGTTTAGCTTTGTTGGTAGTCGCTATTTTAATGGGTTTAGAAAATTTATCTAATCGTTGGTTGAAAAGTAGTGCGATCGCTTTTACAATTGGTATAGTTTTATTTTCTGGTAGTCTCTACGCTCTAAGTTTAACGGGTATTAGATGGTTAGGAATTATCACTCCTGTTGGTGGTGTGGCTTTTATTGTTGGTTGGATATCTTTGGCGATTTTTGCTTGGCAGCCATCAGAATGATTTTTGTTACTTATAAATCATTTGCTGACTGTCTGAAATGATCGAGATTAATTGGAACAGGTCAACACGAGGTTAGGGAGAATCGCCTCTTATTGGGATAGTTATCGTTTATGAATGAGGAGATAGTTGTTTTTGTGTGCCTAAAATTATTGGTTTGATTTTACTCAACACTCAATTCAGTTTGTCCTTTGGGAATAAGAAATTGAGTATGTGCAGAAAAACCAGCATGGATTAATGCTGCCACTGTATTAGGAGCATTTTGAACCCAATAGTTATTTGGTAAACGGATGAATATTCGCTCTTTTTGTCCTTCAATTGTCACAATGGTGGGTATTACCGCCTGTGCTTTATCTCCTGATTGTTCTTGTAAAATGCTTTTTAATGTTCCTTGCATTTTTGGTTCAGATGCGTCAGAAGAAGACAGAGAAATAAAGACTAATTGGGTTTGCTCAATTTTGGTAATATTATTGACCATAATTTGGGATTTATCATTTTTATTATCCGCTCTTCCCCAGACAATCAAAGGTGTATCCTCAAGTAAATTCTTACTCACTAAGTCATATGTACTGGCAAAGACGATCGCATCAGCTTGTCCTGAAATATCTTCTAATGTTAAAAAAGCCATATTATTGTTGTTTTTATCAATATGATTTTTTATATTTGCTAACATTACAATTGTGCAAATAGGACGACGAGATTTTTGTTCTGGTAGTTGACTTAGGCTAATAGGAGAGAGTAATTGAGCGGCATCTTGCATCGGTTTTAAAGGATGTTCAGATACATAAAAACCGAGATATTCTTTTTCTGATTTAAGTTTTTCAGCCACAGAATAATCTTCAACAGATGCAAATTGAGGAACATTTTTATATTCGGTTTTATTATCAGATTCAGCAACATTTTCCACCGCACCAAATAAATTTAATTGTCCCGATTCTTTTTCTTGATTTTGTTTTTGTGTCCAATTAATTACTAATTCTAAGTTTTCTAAAAGTTGCTTTCTATTATTATGAATTGGATCAAATGCCCCTGCATAAATCAGTGTTTCTAAGGCTCTACGATTAATTGTTCTGAGATTAATTTGACCCATAAAATCGATAAAATTAGTAAAAAGTCCCCCTGCTTGGTCACGAGCTTCTAGAATATTATCGATCGCCGATTCACCTAAGTTTTTAACTGCTGAAAAACCAAATATAATACTGTTATTTTGAGGAGTAAATTCTTTTTGGGAATAATTAATATTCGGTGGTTGAACTTCAATGCCCATTTTCAAGCAGTTTTCTCGATATTTTTCAACTTTATCCTGATTGTCACTACTAGAAGTCAGTAATGCTGACATATATTCAACGGGATAGTTCGCTTTTAAATAAGCCGTTTGATAGGTGACATAGGCATAAGCGGTGGAATGGGATTTATTGAAGCAGTTGGAAACAATAAAATTATTTGCTAAAACAAAATTATGATCTTTAGCGACTCCAATGTCATATACAGGTTGCACACCCAGTGATTTTTTGCGAACTATCTTTACCATTATCTCAACATATACTTTTTATTTTTGAGTCAACATTACCAAAAAAAACTTTTATCCTGTGAACCTCGAACAAAGAAAGTGAGGACACAAGTGTCTTGTTTCAAGAAGAAAATAGAAAAATATAATTATTTCAAATCTCCAACTTAAGGGGTCAGTAATTCTAAATTCTAAATCACTTTTAATTTATGATAATTATTGTCTTATTTATTGATTAGAAACAGTACTTAATTTTTGAATATCTTTTAAAACAGATCTTCTTTCTCTTTTTAACGGTTTTTGTGTCGATTTTCTAGGAAGTTGATCAACTTTAGTTAAGGCAATATCAAAGTTTTTAAGTGCTTCTTTTAATAATTTAACATTTTTTTCTTTTCTACCTTGTTTTTTCAAAATCTGCCCTCTAAGATAATAAAGTTCAGGATTGAGAGGTGTACTTTCAATAGCCCGATTAACAAAATTTAAGGCTAAATTATAATTATCTAAATCCCTGTAAGCAACTGCAATACCACGATTAACTAAATATTGAGGTGAAGCATAAGTTTGTAAACTATTGATCGCTTGTTGAGGATTAGAAAAAGGTAAATGAATAGCTAATAATAAATTTAAATAACCTTTAATTAAATTTAATTCAGGATCTTTACTATCGATTTTTTCCGCCTTATCAAAGTAATTTAACACTAATTGTAACTTAGCGATCGCTGCAACAGCACCATTTTTTTTATATTCATTAGCACCATCTAAAAAATGACCCACCGCTAAATATAAATTACTTCGTAAAGGATCTTTATTCCTAATCGATTTAGCAATTTTAATGGTATTTTTTGCTTGAATTTCTAAAGTTTTCCAATCTTGTTCTGTATAAGCAATAGAAGCTATTAAGGCAGGAAAAAGAGGGTCGTTTTTTGGAGCAGTTTTGATACTGGATAAGTAATTTTTGGCTTCAACATAATTACCATTTTCAAATAAAGTCTTAAAAGCAGACTCTGTTTCTGTGGGTATATCCCTAGGATTATTCTGACGAAAAGGATCTCCTGCTAAACTGGTTAAAGGAGAAAAGAGAATCAGGCAACTAGATAAAAGTCCTGTGGAAAAAAGAAATAAACGAGAAGACATAAATTTCAAGTTAAGATTACAGTTGATCTTATGATTCTTGATATTCTTGGTAAAAAAAGAGGAATTCATTTTATGAAACAATTATTTGTCTTAAGAAGTCAGATGATTTTGTTTCCGATTCTAACTTAAACTCGATCGCAATTAGCAATATTCATAATTATCCTCAACCACAAAATCACTCTAAACCACCATCAAACTATCACTAAAATAGTTAATCTGTAGAAAATAACATTAAGATAAAGATATCTAGTGCAGACAGGCAGAAGTAATTAAACTGTTAAAGTGGTTTGCTCTCAGCCATTAGCTTTCCATCGCTTTCAGAATAAATTGATAAGCTGATTAACTATTTTCACCCATCCGTAACTAGTATATTCGTCTTAATTCTCAATTGCTATATATATGCTCCATTTAAATAAGGTTTCTTACCATCCGACGGCCACTCCCCAGCCAATTATTGAAGATATCACATTGACTTTAAAACCTCAGACATTAGGTCTAATTGTTGGTACAAGTGGTTCAGGCAAAACAACATTATTGGAAATACTAGCAGGATTAGCAGAAAAAACCAGTGGTGAAATTCATTGGAATACTGAACAATTAACCTCCGAAGAATTACAACAGCTAAGTGGTATTGTTTTCCAATTTCCTGAACGTCATTTTTGTGGATGTAATATTCTCGAAGAATTACGTTTAGGACATCCTGAGTTGAGTGCGAATCGTGTCCAAGAAGCTTTAACAGAGGTAGGATTAGAGCAAATTAGTTATAATACCCCTCCTCATGCCCTTAGTGGTGGACAACAAAGAAGACTATCTTTGGCGGTGCAATTAATTCGTCAACCTAATATTTTGTTATTAGATGAACCTACTGCGGGTTTAGATTGGTTAATGAAAGAGCAACTAGTTAATTTATTAACTCGATTAAAAGAACATTGGACTCTTTTAGTGGTCACTCATGATGCTAGTGATTTAGTGAATATTGCCGATTATTGCTGGCGTATAGAAGCAGGTAAATTAGAAGCCGTTAGTCAAGATAGTTTTCCTGTGAAAGCAAAGTCAAGGCTTAAATTATGAATTGACAATTGACAATAAATTAAAGATCGTATCATAAAGGACAAAAGTTAAAATCTTGGCATCGCAATACTTCACTCTTGTCTCCTTTCTCCCTTTCTCCGTGTTCCATTTAATATTGATTATTTCAGATACTCAGCAGATAATTACTATAAATATAACTTCCCTCTCAAATTAATTATTATTTTCATTTGAACATCCTTCGATCGACCCTCTACATCAAGTACTATAATAAACAGTGGCTTTGTTAAGCATAAAAATTTATAAATCTCTAATAAAAATAAATTTTAGGAATTCAAAAATATGAGTAAAGTTATTGAAATTAGTGATTCTCAGTTTCAAACTGAACTAGAAGAACCTCAAAAGACTGTTCTTGCATACTTTTGGGCTAATTGGTGTGGCCCTTGTCGTCTAGTTTCTCCTTCTATCAGTTGGGCTGCTGAAAATTATAGCGATCGTCTTAAGGTGATAAAATTAGAAGTGGATGCTAGCCCCCAAACAGTCTCTAAATATAAAGTTGAAGGTGTTCCTGCATTCAGAATCTTTAAAGATGGTGAATTAATTAGTAGCCATGAAGGAGCAATTGGTAAAGATAAATTAAAAGCATTTATTGAAGCCAGTATTGAAAATAAGCTTAATGTGAAGATTGTTTCGTTTGGATATGATTAGCTATAAGTCATAAGTTATAAGCTATAAGCAATAGAAAATTGGGATATAAGCCTCTATACTTCAACTGTCAATTGTCAATTGTTTGACTGTAAACTGCTCGACAAGCTTAAAGACTAAAGCCTATAGCTTTCAACAAATTTACTAATTAAAAGCTAAATTTTTTTCACAATATGAAAGGAACTGTATGCTAAAGTGAATTTTCATGAGAAAATATTGACGATCGCTTCTTTTTGTTCTAAATCATATTGCCAACGGGTGAGAAACTTTTGATAAACTCCCTGCCCTGTTTCAATGTTTTTTTTCAACTGTTTAATTTTCTCTTCCGTTTGAGTTAAAGATAATTTTTTAATAAAATTTAAACTTCGATGAGTAACTCGTTGAGATTTGCTTGCCATAACTTCATCATTATTTCTTTGATGAGTAAATTTCATGGCGGTGGACATCGCCACATTTTTGACCAGTAATTCACTCACAATTTCGGGAGATGTTTTTAATCCATTCAGAATACCAACAAATTCTTGATCAACTACAGGATTCTCACTAGTTAAATAAGCAACAAAAAAACCCCTTGCACCATTATTTGAAAGAGCCAAAGCTGAGACTATTTCTTCTTTTTCAGTTTCAGATATTGTTTCTAATCCTTCGATAAAATTTTGAGCTAAACTAATCGCATCTTCAAAAGATATAGTTTTTTCTGCTATTAAATTCATAATTGATTTTGGCATTGAGGAACTTCAATGCTTTACTCTCTGCCAAAATTGTAAAGAAAGATGCTGAAATTTTCAACAATTAACATTTATCATGAATAATTTTTTTCGTTCAAAATTTAATGAAGTAGACAATTAAGTGTTTATTTGTTACCTAAAGACAAATAACTAAAAATAGTAACAGAAATAAACCAAGAATACGGGTGCGACAGGATTCGAACCTGTGGCCGACTGCTTAGAAGGCAGTTGCTCTATCCAACTGAGCTACGCACCCATTTTTTTGTAACAGCAACCATTCTAACAATTTTCCATTAAATTTGCAATATTATTGCCAAGGTGAAATATAAGTCAGTCTCAACAAATAGTTTTAATAACAGGTAGAGTTAAGTCCTTTTCTAATTCTCGATCGCATAATTGTTGATAGAATTGTGCTACAGAATCAGGCTCAATATCCTGTAAACCTTTTAACAAATCATAACTATCATTAGTTAACTGTGCAATGTCTACATCCAAATAATCAGGCTCATATTCAATTAACTTATGAACACCTTCTCCCAAAAGAATAACCGCACCACGCCAATTGCTATTTCCTAAATGGTAACAACCTACTGCTATTTGTAACACACCTTGATAAAAAGTCTTATCAGGCTCAACCGAATCCATCCAGATTTCTTCCAAAATATCATGACAAGCATAAAATTCCTCTTGATTAAACATTTCGATCGCTTTTTGTAAGGTAGAATTCATCATAGTGGTGGATAGTTAATAGTTATCGGAAAAATATTTAATTATTCATTATTCATTATTCATTATTCATTAATTCATGGTAGATAAATTACCATTGCCCAAGATAATTCATCGTTTGCATAGCTGGTGGAAATCAAAACATTTAGCCAGAGACTCAATCTCTATTCGTTATGCCTTAATAGAAGCTTGTTTAATTGGTATATTCGCCGCATTAGCCGCATTATTACTTCGACAAGGAATTAGTTTTTTAGGTGGTTATCGCTTACAGTTAGTTGATAAATGGGGCGCAATGACAGTGTTGCCCTTATTTGGTTTAACACTAGGTGCGATCGCAGGTTTATTTGTTGAATACGTTGCTCCCACTGCCGCAGGAGGAGGTATACCCCAAGTAAAAGCGGCTTTAACTCGTCTCAAAATGCCGTTATCTTTTCGAGTTGCGATTGTCAAAATTATCGGCACAATTTTGGTATTGGGAGCAGGATTACCTCTAGGCAGAAGAGCTCCCACAGTACATATTGGAGCAGCCTTAGCAGGAGCGTTAACCCGTTTTGTGCCAACTTCTCCCGAACACAAAAGACAAATGATAGCCGCAGGGGCAGCTGCAGGATTAGCCGCAGGATTTAACACTCCCATTGCAGGAGTCATGTTTGTGGTGGAAGAGTTAATGGGAGATATATCTAATTTAACTTTAGAAATAGCCTTAGTCGCTTCGTTTACAGGGGCAGTAGTGTCTCTATTATTACAATCATCTAATTTTTTTCAATTACCAAGCCAAATACTCGATATCGAAGGATTAAATTTTTTACCGAGTGATATACCTTTCTATGTACTCATGGGTATAAGTGCAGGGATATTGGGAGCATTTTTTAATCGTAGTGTTTTATTAAGTGTGCAATGGAATAAAAAAGTCAATGTTCCCTTAGCAGTTAGAGTCGGAGTTGCTGGATTAATTTCGGGAATTGTTATTGCTTTACTACCCAGTTTTTTTTGGGATAATGCAGGTTTAAAAGAGTTTTTAATCAGAGGTGAATTAAGTCTTAGAGAAACTGCCTTGGTATTATTTGCTCACTATGTCTTAACTATTATAGCCGCAGGTTCAAGAGCACCGGGAGGTTTATTTGCCCCTGCTTTGGTAATGGGTTCCGCATTTGGTTATTTAGTGGGTAATTTAGAAGCATTAATATCTGGCACTGATGCAACTACCACTTTTGCTTTAGTTGGTATGGCGGCTCTATTTACTGGCATTATCAGAGTCCCAATTACAGCCATTATGATTGTCTTTGAATTAAATGGTAATTTTAATTTAGTTTTACCCTTGATGATTACTTGTGCTATTGCTTATATTAGTGCGGAAACTGTAGAGAAAGGCTCTTTATATAAATATCTGCTGGGTAATATGGGTATTGATTTGGAGGATGTAGAAGAGTCAAATAATAACAATAATTTTTTAACCCATCTAAAGGCATCTAATGTGATGCAACCTCAGGTGGAAACCACCAACCCAGATGTGTGGGTATCTGATTTGTTACAGTTGATGACGATTTCTCACCATCGTGGCTTCCCTGTTGTGAATCAAGGGAGGTTAGTGGGTATTGTGACGCAATCTGACTTAGTGAAAGTTTCTACGGGAAAAACTCAGGTGAAGGTAGGGGAGATTATGACTAAAAATCCTATTGTTGTAGCGGCTGAAGATAATTTAAGCGATGTTTTGTATTTGCTTAATAGTTATCAGTTATCCCGTTTACCTGTTTTAAATAATAATCGTTTGGTCGGAATTATTACCCGTACTGATATTATTCGAGCGGAGGTAAATGAGTTAAAAGCAGAAGCACCTGTGTTGTCTACTTCGTTTTATCTTATTTATCAAACCGCTTCTCCTGCCACTGGTAAAGGTTGCATTTTAGTACCGGTTAGTGAGGATGATGATTTTCGAGGTTTATTTAAAGTAGCAGAAGCGATCGCTCGTCGTCACGAATATGAGATAGAATTTGTTAGGGTGATCAAAATTGCTCAATATCAAGCACCTCACGGTACACATGTCGATGTAAGATCAGCTCGTCATACGATGCATACCCTAGAAAGAATGGGGCGAAAAGCTAAAATTCCAGTACACACAACGATTATCGTTGGTCATCAACGTACGGCTGTATTGTTAGACATTATCAAAAATAAACATATCGATTTATTAATTATGGGATGGAAGCAACAATCTAATTCTCAAGAATTTATCTTTTCCCATGTGATTGATAGTTTGATTAACAAAGCACCCTGTGAATTGATTTTGGTGAAATTGGGTAAAAATAAACAATATTATCCTTATCAAACTAAAGCCCAAGGCAGCTGTGTTATTCCTATTTCAGGAGGTCCTAATATTCAAGAGGGATTAAAATTATTACCTGCTTTTTTGGATATCTATGAATCGAAGAAATTACCTTCTATTTGGTTAACAAAGGTATATAGTCGAGAAAAACAACAATTAGATTTAGGGGATTTGCATGCGGCTGTGAAAAAACTGGGCAAATTAGTCCCAACGGATATTAATATATTACCCTTATGTGCTGATTCTGTAGTTTCTGCGATCGTCCAAACCGCCGAAATTTATCATGCAGAATTAGTTATTGTGGGTGCTTCTCGTGAAAGTTTATTAAAACAAGCATGGTACGGCAATATTCCTGAGCAAATAGCCCAAAAACTTGACAGCACCGTAATTATTATTTGTTTACCGTAAGCAAAGATACCCTTTCTTCGCTGATTAGGGTTGGCTGAAAAGTACTTAATCGACCAGTAAAATCAAATTTTAGTTATTTGCTATCTGCTTTGGGTTTTTCTAGTGACATTTTGCAGGGGTAAAGTTAAAACCTTTATAAGCCAATACTTTTAACTTTTTAAATTCTTAAAAAATAATTAACTGTCAATTGTCAATTGCGCGACATCGAAACCACTTCTGTCAAAGTCCCGACTAAGGGTAAAATAGTCAAGATATTCTATTCTTTTCATTTAACTTAATATTTATACATTAAATCGAAATTATGTTACGTAAAATTCCTTTAGCTTTAGTTGGTTTAACAGTGGGATCAATCCTAACCGTATTAGGTTTTATCGCTTATGGTACGGGTAATTCAACTTTAAACTTAGCAGGTTTTTTCTATGGTATTCCTTTACTTTTAGGTGGTTTAGCCTTAAAAGCAGCAGAACTAAAACCAATACCTTTTGCTGAAGAAACTCCCGCAGATATTGTCACTTTAAGAGAAGCAAAAGCTACTCCCACTCAAAATCAAATACGTCTTGATGTCACTCGTTATCGTTATGGACAAGAAGCCCATTTAGATGACTCCTTAGAAAGAATAGGACTTAGTCCTACTGATGATCAAAGACCTATTTTAACTAAAATCAAAGAAGAAAATATAGATGGTAATTATGCTCTAATTTTGTACTTTGATTCTCCTTTTATTGATTTAGAAACTTGGAACGAAAAACAAGAAAAAATTACTAAATTTTTTGGTCCAAAGATTACGACTCAAATTTCTATGGACGAAGAGAATGAAGTAAGTTTAGTTTTGTTATCTGATTAGAAACAGTTTTTAAGTTTCAATTCCGTTGATTGTTTAAAAAATGAGTCAACGGAGCATCAATCCTGATTAAGATATCAAGTTATCTTAATTATTTTAAGATAACCTGACTTTATCCTACTTTTTACCTTAATTACCTTAAGATAACCTGATTTTTTCCCATTGTACTTTTGATTTATTAATAATATTATCAGTGTTATAAAAATCCAGTATTATTTTTGTTCAAAGTTTACTTTAGAGTAGATTTTTTCAGTATTTAGACAAGGATAGCACTGTTATTTTTTCCTGTCCTTATCAACGTTAATAATTCAAAATGAAAATTAAAGTTATGTCAGGCAAAAAATTTACGTTCATTGATAGTACAAAACAGATAAATCACTCTCAATTTCAAAAATCTTTTTTCAATGAAACTATCAATGCACAAACCAAAGAACTACCCCGTTATTATTTTGCAATCAATTCAAAAGGTGAACTTGATATTACTGGGGAGTTGAAAATAGTAGCATTTTGAACTCAAATAAATACGATCATTGAGTATAAAACGATTCCTTAAAAATCTTGTTGAGATAATAATTATGTGGTTCCATTGGCAATTTGTATCGAGTGCATTGAAAATAATCTTTCAACATCCTGTTTTAGGAGTTACTCTAGTACCTATTTTGCCCAATGGTAAAATAATTTTGGCTTATCGTCGAGATACCCAACAATGGAGTTTGCCCGGTGGTATGGTCAATTGGGGTGAAGAAGTGATTGAGACTCTTAAAAGAGAATTAAAGGAAGAAACTGGTTTAGAGTTAGCGAACATAAAGCGTTTAATTGGGATTTATTCTTGTCCAAAAAGAGATCCTCGCCTTCACTCAATTTGTATTTCGATCGCGATCGAGGTTAGGGGAGAAATCTTAGTAGAAGACGAATTTGAAATTGCTGATGTAAAAGCATTTAAGGTTGAAGATATTCCCATCGGAAATTTAGCACACGATCACGATCGTCAATTGACCGATTATTTAGAAGATAAAACAACTATTGCTTAGATTTGATCTCTAAAAATGAGACAAATAATATTTTAATGATTTCGGTTATTGACCAAAAGATCAAGGGTTTCAGATCCCGCCTTTAAAGGCGTAAGTAATTTTGATAGTAGTTTCAAGCTAATGAGCAAAATTCCCTTTGTCCCTTGTCCTTCGATTGACAGACAAAACGAATCTTCTCTTCAGCGACTTACTTGTATTTTTGGTCATCGCAATTTTGTTAATACTGATTGCCCAGTAATAAGTAAGAGAACGACTGTTTGTCTTGAAGAAACTCGAAATACGGTAAAAACACGATTGTAATATTAACAGTTCCTTTCATGTCTAAAAAAAATAAATTAATCGGAAAATTATTAAGAGAAGCACATTTAATTGATGAGTCGAAATTAAAAGTCGCTTTAATGGAACAAAAAATTTATCCTGAATTAAAAGTAGGAGAAATACTTTATAATCATGGCTGGTTAAAAAAAAAGACGGCAGACTTTTTTGGCAAGGAAATAAAAATATTAATAGAAAAAGAAAAACTTCTGATTGGACAATATTTGTATAGAGCAGGTCTTGTCTCAAAAAAAGACATACAAAATATTTTAAATGAGCAGAAACAATTAGGTGTTAAATTTGGTTCTGTTGCTGTATTAAAAGGATTTATCAAACAAGAAACTCTTGATTTTTTTCTTGAACATTTTGATTTATTATCAATTAATAAAAATAATATTCAGTCTAAAAAACGGATTATCTTAGATCAACAGAGTATTATTGATGTGCGATCGCAAAAACGTCAAACCAACCAAAAAGATAATTATTCTTTTAATACAATTTTAAAAGATTTTAAGCCAGACAAAAAATCAATTACTGATTCTGAAAATGAAGAAGATCAAAAACCTGACATTCTTGTGGATGATGATGGATTTATCGATATACCTTGGATTGATTGAGCATCATTCAAAAGATTTTCAAAACCTTGGGAATTTTACATTCAACTAAGGTACTGGACAACCCGGAATATTTTCTTTCAACCGTTGTACTCCTGTAACACTGGGATTATAAGCAAGAAGTACAACTTCTCCTTTCTCATTAAATATCCATCCTTGAGCAGGAACAATCAGCTTTTGCTGTGAAGAAACAGATTCTTGATTTTCTTTTACTTTCGTCGTTTGTTTGTTTTCTAAGTTCGTCAATATTGGTTCAACTAAACCCACCTGAGTTGCCTGAGTATTCAAATCTTCGTTAACGCTAGGAGGCAAACCACCTCGTCCACTTAGGGTAAATTGACTTCCATAACCTTTTCTACAAGCATTTTGAGTCACTAAGGTATTCGGATCAACTACTGTCTCTGGTAATTGAACTACCCCTTGATTCGGGTCAATATTATTAGTAATCTCCACTTGACCAGATGCTCCAAACTCAGAACTCGCATCAATATCATTGCTCTGATTTTCTGGAATTGCTAACCCTTCAGTAATACCAAAGATACCTTCAGAATTGATTGTTATACTGCCACCATCACCCGTTTCTGCTTTAGCTATGATGTCACTACCATTAGCTCCTGTTGGGGGAAAAACAGCAATTAAAGGACTGTTAATATTGACATTACCGCCATTCCCCCTGCCACTTGCGGTAGACGAAATTAAACTATCATTGCGTAACTCTATAATATCTGAGACATTCAGAGTGATATTGCCACCTTCGCCAGATTCTGTCGATGCAGTGATACCAATGTTA
Source organism: Cyanobacteria bacterium MH1_Bin12 (assembly GCA_011088145.1). Classification (GTDB taxonomy): domain Bacteria; phylum Cyanobacteriota; class Cyanobacteriia; order Cyanobacteriales; family Cyanobacteriaceae; genus JAALKG01. The sequence continues at coordinate 21,652 of JAALKG010000022.1, forward strand.
TTATCTAGAAAAATAGAATCTGTGTTAATAATTAAACTTCCTGCACTGCCGGTACCATCATGACGCACTGTAACTTGACCTCCGTCAGTGACAATTAAACGAGGAGTATTAATCGTCACATTCCCAGAGATACCTGTCGGTGTCTCTGGTAGTCCAATTATTATCGCAACTTCGGGAGCAAATCGAGTGGCTGCAGAAATTAATTCGCTTCTATGACCTCTTATTTCTAATGAATCGACAGCATTGATCACGATATCACCAGCATTACCTGCTCCTAGGACTGATGTATTAATGTTTCCTCCATCTCGAACAATTAACTTTGGAGTATTAATAAATAGCTTTCCAATATTACCTGTTCCCGCAAGTGAACCGTGACCGATAATACTTGGAACAAAATTTAGAGAACTTATACCCTCAACTAATATAAATTCAGTTGCTTCAATTTTGACTAGGTTTGTTGAACCATTACCAATATTAAGTCCAGCAACAATATTTCCTCCATTAAGGAGAGTTAATCTACCTGTTGATATGCTTATATCACCAGCCTGTCCAAAAGCAAAAGAATTTGTTTCTGTAATAATTTGACTAGCTCTTAGAGCCAGAGGGAGTGAAGTTCCAAGCAAATCAATTGATTCAGATGCATTTACAACAATATTTCCTCCTTTACCACTTCCTTGAGCTAAAACCAAAGTTCCTATTCTCCCACCATCTCTTGCAAATAATTTGGGAGTAATAACTTTAATATCTCCTCCAGAACCAATTCCTTCGGTTACAGAAGTAATTTGGCTAGTAATTAGACCATTAGAACTAATTCCTGTAATCTCTAAAATTTCACTAGCTCTAATCTCTATATTTCTACCACTAAAAATTCCTTGATTCTGGCTAAAAATAGTTGAGCCATCGTTTAAAGATACTTTTCTACCTTGTATCTGAATAGAGCCACTTTGATTACCACTAACATCAACTAGTGCTTGACGTTCTAATTGAATATTTCCAAAACGATCGACTTTTGAGTAATCAAATCCCCAGTCTGGAGAAGTGGGATTTAAATCAACCATACCAGAATAAATACTTCCTAATTCAACATGTCCCTCCTCTGCTGTGAGAATCCCTCCATCCAAAACAACTGAACCTCCCACAAAAGCTAAGGTATTACCTGAGCCTACTTTCAATCCGGGAGCCAGCTCACGACCAAGAATAGGGGATAATATCAGCTCAAAAGGATTTTCACCAATTCTAAATAATTGATGTCCTGTATTTTGAATGCTAATTACTCCTTGGTTTTGTCGAAACCGTAAGCCAATGGGAATGTTCACAGTTAATGGAGAAATCGTTTGAGGTTTGCTGGCACTAAACTCACTACCGTTAGAAAAGACAACACTATCAGCTGTTGTAGCAATAAATGAACCACCAATATCGATAGATGCATTGGAACCAAATAGTATTCCATTAGGATTGAGGAGAAACAAATTGGCAGAACCATTAGCACGAATTAATCCATCAATATTCGAGAGCTTGCTACCATTCACTCGCGCAAAAATATTCTCAATTGCCAGAGCATTATTGAAGAAAGCTTCAAAATTAGTTGGAACGGAAAATTCAGAAAAGCTATGAAATAGATTGACTTGATTTAGATCAACTGTACCGCCTTCTATTTCAAAGGTATTACCGTTTAAATTAATTTGAGAATTTACAGGCAAAGTAGAGTCATTAATAATCTGTGCTTGTAAAGGACTCGATCCTAAAAAAAATAGAAAAATTATAATTTTTTTAAGAAGAAAGCTGAGATGAAGATTACATTTACTAATAACTCTGATCATTTTTAATTTTTTAGGCTAAGTATTTTCGCTCAAATCGTGCTTTATCCAATGATGTCCAAACTGTAAATAGGCTTTAGCTATTAAAGGTCTGTCTGGATAATAGACTATCTTGATATGATAAATTCTACGATAAAAAAGACTGAATGCAATGGGTGTCAGTAACATATCTTCTATAAGTAAATTACTAGGCCATGTTTCTGGGCAGTCAGTTTTTTGCGTAATACCAGGCTAAGCCAAAAGTGCATCTTTTTTAGCAGAAGTGCATAATTCTTGAGTAACTAAATGCTCCAAGAAAGAAAACCAACGAGATTCATCAGGAGGCTGATTTTTAAAATAACATTCTAGTCCTATTTGGAAGCCAATTTGGTCACCTATATCTAAATCTAAGGTTAAATAATCGACGAAGCCAGAAAGAGTTTCAATCAAATTAGTTAGTTGATCAGTTTTTCTTTTCCAGCCAATTTGCTTTAGATAGGTGGGGATTTGCAATGCAGGAATTCCTTTAATATGTAGTCTCACTTCTTGAGTAGAACGAGACAACATAAGACCTAAATGGGCAATTAATGCATCCTGGGGTAAGTTATCAATACATTGTTGAAGATTTAACTCAAACTGTTTAGAGTTTGGTTGATTTACAAGGAGACTAGAAGGCAAGTAAGTTAATATTTTTGTCAAAATGTTAACCTCATTCATTGCATTCTGATTTAATCCAAAGAACAGACAAGGAACTAGTATTTCTGAACCCTGACTATCTGCTTCTAAATCAAATTCTAAACATAAGTTGTTGATTGTTTTGTGTAAAAAAGATGTTGGCTTAGTCCAGTCTTGATAAAGAATTTCAATATCTTGCCAGAGAGGATGCTGAAGAAACTTTTCTGGTATTGATAAAGTACCATGACGAACATCAGCAAGAAAATCTACTCTAGGCTCATTTTCAGCTAAGCGACATTCTAAAAATGTTGTAAAAAAAGGGGGTAAGGATTGAGTAATCTCATAAATGCGGGATAGGGCTTCCGAATTTACTAAAGTCGACGGCAAAAAAGGTGCAATGACTTGGCAGTAATCTTTCATTGAGGAAGCCATTAATCGAGGCATCTCTTTTTTCATTACCATGAACAGATTTTGTTGTCGGTGTCTCGGACTCTTTTAAGTGCTTCATCTACAGTTGCTGGAGTGAAGGGAGGGGTGTTTTCAGGTTCGGTTGGACACGAATCTGTGGCTCCCTCTCCGGTCTCTGCATAATCTAAAATTGCAGCTTTTAATTCTTCAACTGCTGCATCCTTTTGGGCAGTTTCACTTCCTAAATCTGAATGCTTTGTCCAGAGTAAAAGGTCGTTTTCTCTCGCTAGTTCGATCGCTTCAGATAAAAATATTCCGGTTGTCTTATTTCCGTCAGCATCTTCCTTTGTTTTGATCCGATTTTGAATATTTGGACGAGCTAAATAAAAACTTCTAAATTCTTCTATTGCTAGTGTTGGCATTATTTTCTTTCCAATATTTTATGTTTACTTGAGTTTTATCATTTATTAATCAATTGGATTGACATCATTGACAAAATTTAATAAATCTACCATGGTAAATTTACCAGTTGTTTCGTTTCGAAATTCGGGCTTCCAATTTTTATTTTGTACTAGAAATGAATTACTATCTCCTAGTAATAATCCAATAAAAACCTTAGCTAAAATATAACTGCCAACATCACCTAAACATTGACCTTGTTCTCGTTGTTCTGCTTCTTTAAGAATGTAGTACCAGAGCGGCGATTCACAATGAAAACCATATATTTCCGCAATTTTACCATCAGAACCTTCCTTCATTTCAGTTTCTGTTAATGGTTGAAATCCCAAAAATCAGCAATTCTTTGACCTGAAGGTAAGCCGACTATTACTCCTCTTTTCAAATCTCTGCTTGCCAAATTCATAGTCTGCGATCCAGACAACTGTATCTGAGTTAAAAATGGATTGATTTTACGACTGGGATTTGGCTTGATATTTGTCTGTTCAAAATGGAAAAATCTACGCCAATCAATAATCCAATTGCTAGGAATTGGAACATGATGATGAGAAGAAGCACCAGTAAAATCGAATAATTGTTTCAACTTTGCTTGATTATTAGTTTTTTTATTGAATTTACGGTTATATTCATAAGTTGAACGCAACATGCTATGACCAAAACGAAAAGCTGCTATGGAAAATTCTACAGGAATAAAGGGTTGCTTTGTATATTCATAAAATCGAAAATTATCTTTTTCTTTTGTGAAGAGTTTGATTAAATTGTCTATTACTTCTTGATTTGTTTCTTGACTTTTTTGATGATAAACCGGTGGAAAAATTGTTAGGTAATGGTATCAAAAGTCA
>JAALKG010000179.1 GCA_011088145.1 Cyanobacteria bacterium MH1_Bin12
AAACCGGCTTAACTATTTGTTACATAACTATATTTTATTTCCCTGACCTACTTAAGTAATAAGTAATAAGTAATAAGTAATAAGTTAAAATATTGAATTTAAGCGTTACCCGAAATAACCATGAGCAAAACTAAAGTCAATGATATTTGCCAAGTACAATGTTTCAACAGCGATTTAGTTACTCAACTTCGGGAAACTTTTCCTTCTGAAGATACTTTGGAAGAAATGACGATTATCTTTGGAATTTTAGGCGATCGTTTGCGAGTTAAAATACTTTATGCACTGAGAAATGGTGAAGAACTTTGTGTTTGTGACATTGCTGCTATGTTAAATGTGAAAATCGCTACTGCTTCCCATCATTTGCGGAAAATGCGGGATTTAAAGCTAGTTAAATATCGCAATGAGGGTAAATTAGCTTATTATTCCCTAAAAGATCAACGTGTAGCAGATATTCTTAGCTACTCTTTGCAGGAGTTTATCTGTGTTCCTTGAGAAGACCCACGGCTATGCCCATGGGATGAATCACGGTCAGGGTTTAAAAGGGAGCAGGAGAATCTTGAGCTCGAACGTAATTTTTAAGCGTATCGACAGTAACTCCACCACAACTAGCAATAAAGTACGAGCTAGTCCAAAAAACCTTTTTGTAATATACCTTTACTTATCAATCCTACGCAAACAAGGACAGAACGTTCTTGATGCACTCATCAGGATATTCTCACTCTCATCCCTCAGGCTGAGCAGTCACTATTCACGATATTTAATCCTAGAATATTCTCATATAATGTTTTATTGATTGTTGCAAACTGTGTAATACTTGCGTCAGTAAGGTAATAATATATTCGGTAAAACTCCTCCCCACTTTTTGGGTCCGTCTCAAGTGCTCCAATATATAGGTGGCTTGCTTTATTCAAACCATTTGTATATTGAAATGCACCAATAGGGACTATTGCCTGGTTCAACGCTTAAGATCAGCGGCAAGCAATGTGCTTACCATTGCGAGTCATTATACCGAAGCGGGGAATTTTGCGTGTGGTCGCGGAATAGAGGCTTGTCCGCTGCATCGCTTTGTTAGGTGCTCAGGGAATTATGAATATAGATTTTTTAATCTTTTCTGTAGAGTTTTAATCAGTTTTTCTCTACCTGAATTTGGTACTTTTGAGCGTAGTCGAACAATCTCTTGCTCTAAATCATGTCGGCTAATAATTTTATTGACGTAATTGGAATTGGCAATGGAATCAGCTTGTTTACGCAGCAAATCTTCGAGCGTACGCCAGGCTTTAATGTCATCTTTTTTGGGCACAGAATGTTTGTAGCCGATATTAGTACATGTCACACCGCACTTATGACAATTAGCTATGGAATGACTTGTGTTTTCTACCCTTATTACAAAGCGGCAACTGAAACAGACCCAATTTGAAGAGGACACTCTAATCACCTAACTATATATTCAACAGCAGTTTGATATCTAGCACTAATATAATGTTTAAATATCTGCACTTTGCTATTTAATACCACAATTATAAAGGTAAAAACCGTACTTTGCGATCTAACAAACATATTTTGTTACATTTATCGAGTTAATATTCCAATATTCATTTGAACGTTTAAATATATAATAGATGTTATTCAAACATTAATTTGAACGTTATAATAAAAATGGGTCAACATTGTTGTCAACACAAAGCCAAGGAATTGGAAAAGCTACAAAAGCGCCAGAGTAAAGTTTTATGGATTATTTTGGTGATTAATGCAGTAATGTTTTTTGTGGAATTTAGTGGAGGAATCAAAGCCGCCTCTTTATCTTTAGCCGGAGATTCTTTAGATATGCTGGCTGATGCTTTAGTTTATGGTTTTAGTCTTTACGTCATCAAAAAAGGGAAAAAAGCCCAAGTGCGATCGGCAATGCTCAAAGGTGGTATTATGTATATCTCAGCGATCGCTGTATTTGCTAGAGCTACCTATCAATTATTTGCTCAAACCGTCCCCACAGTTCAATTAATGAGCGAAATTGCTATTTTAGCCTTAGTCGCTAACTTAATCTGCTTTTTGCTCTTGATTCGCCACCGTAATGACAATATCAATATGTCCTCGGTGTGGTTGTGTTCCCGTAATGACATTATTGCCAATACTTCAGTGTTGTTAACTGCTGGCTTAGTTTTATTGACTGGTTCTTTTTTACCAGATTTGATATTAGGGCTATTGCTCACCTTTGTCTTTGCCCAATCTGCGGGAAAAGTTCTCACTCAGGCTAGACAATAATTAATTTGAATCTCAAACAGGATAGGATGATTATAATTATCATAAAGTGAATCGTTATCAACAAAATCATCTCAAATACTGTTGCCAAAGTAGCACTATAAAAAAACATAAAATTTATACTCTATTGAGCTCACAGCAATTATACGTCTTATGTGAATTGATTCCTGAAACAGCCTATTTGTCGTTAAAATTCCCTGAACTGCGGAAAAAAGGTTTTGTGAAACTATTGATATCAAAGGAAAAAATTCAACTCACATAATGCGTAACATATTTAACTATACTTTCAAAAAAGGAAATTTGGTATTAGTCTCGGAGTTGATTCGTAAAGAGAATGAGAAGATCGATTTAAATTTAGTAAGTCACTTTTTGATATAATCGCGAAAATAGGTTGAACTAAGTATTAAATAACTGAAAATACTAATTTGCAAATTTTTAATCCTGACTTGTGCTTTCACCAAAACGCTTTTGCTTAACATCAGTTATTGCTCATTGGAATAATAGCGTTTTTTGAGATAACATGACTGTTCAAAAAACTATTACCTTGCTATAAATGCTAAATTAGTAAAGAAATATTAAAGCTTGAGCAACAAAAATTTACAATGGAATGTATTGTCAATCGTCGAGCAAAGTTTAGTGCCAGTCATCGTTATTGGTTACCAGAATTATCACCAGAAGAAAATTGGGAACGTTTTGGTGCAAATAGTCGATTTCCTGGCCATGGACATAATTATGTCTTGTATGTGTCTTTAATCGGGGAGTTGGACAAATATGGAATGGTACAAAATCTCTCTGAGGTTAAAAAAGTAATCAAAGAAGAAGTAACCAGTCAGTTAGATTACAGCTACCTCAACGATACTTGGACTGAATTTCAAGAAACTTTGCCAACGACTGAAAATATCGCAAAAAGAATTTGGGAAAGGTTAACCGAACACTTACCACTAGTAGACATAAAATTATACGAACATCCTCAACTTTGGGTTAATTATCAAGGAAAAAATATGGAAGCAACTTTATCTATTCAAACTCATTTTAGTGCAGCCCATCGTTTAGCATTACCAGAGTTAAGTTTTGAAGAAAATAGTGAGATTTATGGTAAATGTGCCCGCCCTAATGGTCATGGACATAACTATCACTTAGAAGTATCTGTGACTGGTGATATGGACGATCGCACTGGTATGATAGTGGACTTAGGTGATTTACAAAAAGTAATTGATGATTATGTAGTTGAACCTTTTGATCATACTTTCTTAAATAAAGATATCGCTTATTTTGCCGAGGTTGTACCCACTGCTGAAAATATTGCGGTTCATATTGCTCAATTATTACAAGAACCCATCGCAAAATTAGGAGTAGAATTGGATCAAATAAAATTAATTGAAAGTCCTAATAATTCCTGTGAAATTTTCTGTCGTAACAAAAAATTAACCAGTTATAACAATAGTGAATCGAAAGACAAACAATTGTTAGTCAGTAAATAAATATGGTCGATTTTTATGGACAAACAAGGGTGCAATACTTGCACCCACAAAGTTTTAACTTCATAATATCAGGACTTACGCAAAAGACATGATAATAGAAGGAGATTTTAATTCTTTTTTCA
>JAALKG010000023.1 GCA_011088145.1 Cyanobacteria bacterium MH1_Bin12
GTGATTCATCCCATGGGCATAGCCGTGGGTCTTCTCAAGGAACACAGATAAATTAGACATTGTGAGACAAAAATAGTATGCTCTGTGTCGTCACTTATCGTACCAGAACGAACCCACAAAGACTGTTCCCATCTTTGCTGAAACATTTTTCGATTACGTGAGCGACAAATGCCTTCTGCTGGTAAACCCACCGAATCCCCCATAGCAGTACCAATCAACAAACCTTGCAGGTGTTCATCTAAACTTAGTGGTGAATTATCACTCATTACCTTGATGGTTTCAATTATTAATTATTAATTATCCTCACTGTCTCTGGTTTCAATCAGGTGATAAGGAGAAAAAGCATCATAAGTAAGATTGGATTTCCGAGTTTTTTGAATATCTTCTCTAATCTGTTCCAAATCAATATAGCGATCGGCTACATTAATAAGATTATCACTAGTCATAGATCTCAAACTAACTACTTCAATCCTTGCTCCACGATAACTAACCGCATCCACAGCATAAGCTAAGTCTCCATCTCCACTTACCAATACAGCAGTATCATAATGAGCAACAAGAGCCATTAAATCCACCGCTATTTCTACATCTAGATTGGCTTTTTTAGAACCATCGGGTAATTGTACTAAATCTTTAGCAATCACTCGATATCCATTACGACGCATCCAGAGGAGAAAACCTTGTTGTTTTTCATTAGTACGATCAACACCAGTGTAAAAAAAAGCTCGTAATAATTTAGCTCCTGCTGTTAAACGATAAAGTAATTTGGTATAGTCAATCTCGACACCTAGTTGTAGTGCCGCATAAAACAAATTAGAGCCGTCAATAAATATTGCTACCCGTCCCCTATTTTCCAATACTTGCTCAGGGGGAAAGACGGGATCACTATCAAAATTATCCCACATATTCTATATCCTTATTTTATTATTAAAATTGAAAAATATTTTATAAAAAGTTCGATTCAACTGGAATTATTTAAAAAAAGTTAAATTTTTATAATTAGTTAGTCGTTAAAATTACTACTTATTATTATTATTAAATTACAGTCTAGCAAAAATAAGTTGAGATTTCATTTTTTATTATTTTATTTTTTATTATTTCAAGAGTGAAAATATTTTTATAAAAAGTTTGATTTAATTAAATTATTTGAAATATAACGAAATCTGTGTGCGAGTTTAGTAGTAGTAAAAACTACTTATGGTTTTTTATTATTATTATCATAATCTAATTGCAGTTTAGCAAAAATAGGTTCTGCTTCAGGTAAATTTGGATTGATATTTAACTGACCCCATTGCCAATGCTCCTCAGAAATGGGAATTTTACTGCCTAATTCTTTATTATTAAAATCAAACTCATAACCTAGTTGGTGATAGATTTTATTACTAATTTTGGGAATAATTGGTGCTAAAGCAAAAGCAGAAAATCTAACAGATTCTAGCACAACATAAAGAATTATTTCCACTTCTTTTTGATCCCCATTTTTAAACAAAGCCCAAGGTTTACTATCATCAATATATTTATTACAATTACTGATAAGAGTGAGTATATTAGTGAATAAAAAGTTGAAATTATAACTGCTATAAGCTTCTCTTATGTGCTTAGGTAAAACCATGGCAATTTGTTTGACAGGATTATCCGCATCAATGTTAACTTCGTTAATAGATGGAAAAATATTTGTACAATATTTTTTCAACATTCCTCTTGAACGATTAAGTAAATTACCTAAATCGTTAGCTAAATCAGCATTAACTTTATTAATAAAACGGATTTCGTTAAAGTCCCCATCTTCTCCAAGATCTACTTCTTTGAGGAAATAATAACGGATAGCATCTGAACCATATTTATCAACTAATTCAAAAGGGTCTAGGGTATTCCCTAAACTTTTGCCCATTTTACGTCCATCTTTGGTTAAAAATCCATGACCAAATACTTGCTTGGGTAAAGCTAATCCTGCTGAGAGGAGCATCGCAGGCCAATAAACTGCATGGAAACGTAAGATGTCTTTGCCGATTAAGTGTAAGTTGAAAGGATACCATTTTTTGATGGCATTTTCCAAGGTCACTTCATCTTCTTCTTCTAATAAAGCGGTGACATAACCAAGAAGAGCATCAAACCATACATAAATTGTATGTTTGGGATCATCGGGAATGGGAAAACCCCAAGATACATTGATTCGAGAAATAGAGAAGTCTTGTAAACCCTGTTTAACAAAGTTCATTACTTCATTACGTCGGCTTTGGGGTTGAATAAATTCAGGATTTGATTCATATAATTCTTCTAATTGTTGTTGATAACGAGATAGACGGAAGAAGTAATTTTCTTCATCACGCCATTCTACTTTTTGATTGGTATGAATAGGACAGTGTTTATCTTCTTCTAATTCTCTTTCTTCTTTGAATTCTTCACAGCCCACACAGTACCATCCTTGTTGTTGAGATAAGTAGATATCTCCTTGTTCAGATACTCGTTGAAAAAATTCTTTAACTATAATTTCATGTTTGTCGGCACTGGTACGAGTAAAGCTATCGTATTGTATGTCTAATTTTTGCCATAAATCTTGAAAACTATGGACTATAGTATCGCAATGTTCTTGAGGTGGAATGCCATTTTGTTCTGCGGTGCGTTGAATTTTTTGTCCATGTTCATCTGTTCCTGTGACAAACATGACTGGATGACCAGATAATCGATACCAGCGAGCGATCGCATCAGCTATCATGGTGGTATAGGCACTACCAATGTGAGGTAAGCCATTAACATAATATAAAGGAGTTGTTAAAGCAAAAGACGGTTTATTAATAGGTTGATTATTGTTCATCTAAAAGTTGAGTTAGGCAGGAAAATCTAGTTTTTTATTAAATGATTTTGAGACAAAATATGAGTTTAAACTTACTATTCTTGATTAGCGATCGCTTTTAAAATTAAAAACTGAAGTTAATTTGTCATTTCTGAAAGCTAACGTCTTAAAATGTATAGTTTAAGTTGTTTTATAATCTAATCCATTAATTGTAAACCTTTTCTTAATGCTTTAATCTCTTAATTTTTTTTAGAAACGAATGTATACCGATGCCAGTCAAAAATCCTCACGCTCTGGTAATTTGCTTTCGATAATGATTCTCACAAGAAGAATTCTCCTGTTACTGTATGCCCGAATCATTACCAATTGTTTTATCCCAGTTTCCCTTTTTGAAAAGCAGATGCCGACAGGCAGATAGGTGGAGATTTAGGAGGCTTTAATCTAAGCTATTTGTACCTAAACCTCATTTACACCCCAATTGCTATAAACCCAACAAATATATAGAATAGTTCAAGATTCTCGTTGCCTAACATCAGCATTTTATGACCTCATAATTACCATTGTTGGGCAAACCTTAACTTAGGTTTTTTTACTTACCAATTCAAGATATACTTCAAGATGTTAATTGCAACTTCTCTTTCGAAGGATTCTTGAAAGTTCATTTTTCTGAAAATGAATGTCTTTTATTCGGATAGTTTTTCCCTATTTAGGTAAAATAATGTTATTCTAATTAGAATAATTATTAGCGATAGTGTAAAGAAGCAGACTAGTAAAAATTATTATCGAATAATATGGCAGGCGACTACTATGATTTACTGGGAGTATCCCGTTCGGCAACTAAAAATGAAATAAAATCAGCCTACCGTCAAATGGCTAGAAAATATCATCCTGATGTTAACCAAGATGCTGGTGCAGAGGAGCGTTTCAAAGAAATTAGCAGAGCCTATGAAGTTTTATCAGATCCTGATACTAAAGCTCGTTACGATCGCTTTGGAGAGGCTGGAGTCTCATCAGGTGCAAGTTCAGGTGCAGGGGGAGTGGGATTTGATCCTAATGATATAGGTGGTTTTGCCGATATTTTTGAGACATTTTTTGGCGGTGGTTTTGCTGGCGGAGGCAATCGTGGTGGTTCTCGTCGTCGTGGCCCAACCAGAGGAGATGACCTTCGTTTAGATATTCGCTTAAAATTTAGAGAAGGGGTTTTTGGTGGCGAAAAAGAAATCAAAATACCTCATCAAGAAACTTGTGTAACTTGTAGCGGAACAGGTGCGAAAAAAGGAACAGGTGCAAAAAATTGTGGTACTTGTGGTGGTGCAGGTCAGGTACGTCGTGCAACCCAAACACCTTTTGGTAGTTTTGCTCAGGTTGCCGCTTGCCCTACTTGTAATGGAGAAGGTCAGGTTATTGAAGATAAATGTGAATCTTGTGGTGGACAAGGTCGCAAACAAGTCAACAAAAAGCTTAAAATTACTATCCCCGCTGGTGTTGATACAGGGACTCGTTTAAGAGTTAGTGGTGAAGGTGAGGCGGGTACTCGTGGAGGCCCTGCTGGTGATTTATACGTTTATTTAGCAGTAGATTCAGATCCTAAATTCCAACGAGATGGCATTAATATTCTTTCGGAAATTTCCATTAGTTATTTACAAGCTATTCTCGGTTGTAAAATACAAGTACCTACCATTGATGGTGATTTTGAAGTTACCATTCCCGCAGGTTTACAACCCAATACAGTTTTAAATTTGGAAGATAAAGGTGTTCCTAAGTTAGGTAATGCTGTTAGTCGTGGCAACCATCTCTTAACTGTTAAAGTGGAAATACCCACTAAAATTAGCGGTGAAGAACAAGATTTGTTGGAAAAATTGGCTCAAATTAAAGGTGAGCATACTGCAAAAAGAGGTTTTGAAGGATTTTTAGAAAGTATATTTCATAAATAGCAAACATGGAAAAAAGCTTACTTGATTTACGGGGTACTCCCTGCCCCATTAATTTCATTCGTAGTAAATTGCAGTTGGAAAGAATGTCAGCTGGTGAACTATTAGAGATTTGGTTGGATGGGGGTGAACCTATTGAGCAAGTACCCAATAGTCTAACAATTGAAGGTTACACTATTGAAAGTACCCAAGAGCGAGAAGGTTTTTTTGCCTTGTCAGTGCGTGCGAAATAAGATGGGTAAAATGATTGATTCTCCTATTTCTCCTGATTTAAAAGTAGGTACTGTCATTGCTTCTCAAGCAAATTTTTATCAAATTCGCTTAGATTTTTCTCAAAAAATTCTTTTATGTACTCGTCCGACTCGTCTCAAAAAAATTGGACAGTCTGTATTGGTTGGCGATCGAGTTTTGGTTAAATCTAGTGAATTAGAACGAGGTGCGATCGCAAAAGTTTTACCTCGTAAAACCGAATTGAAACGTCCTCCTATGGCCAATGCCGATCAAATTTTATTAGTATTTGCTTTAGAAGAACCAACATTGGACCCCGTTCAACTTAGTCGCTTTTTAATTCAAGCTGAATATAGTAATTTAAAACCACTTTTACTGTTAAATAAAGTTGATTTAATTAGTCACTCAGCCAAAAAAGCATGGTTACAGAGATTAAATGAGTGGAAATACGAACCTTTATTTATAAGCGTTAATACTGGTGAAGGAATAGAACAATTAAAATCTATTTTAGACGATCGCATTACCATCTTAAGTGGACCTAGTGGAGTTGGTAAATCTAGTCTGACATCATTATTAATACCTGAAATTGAAATTAGGACTAATACAGTCTCAGGAAAATTACAAAAAGGACGACATACCACCCGTCATGTAGAATTGTATGAATTGCCCCAAGGTGGATTTATTGCTGATAGCCCCGGTTTCAATCAACCTCATTTTGATTTTGCACCCGAACAACTAATCAATTATTTTCCTGAAATAAAAGATCAATTAGAAAATAATCATTGTCGATTCCACAACTGTCTTCATCGAGATGAACCTGATTGTGCGATTCAAGAAGAATGGGAACGTTATCAATATTATCTGCGTTTTTTAGAAGAAGTAATTGCTCATGCCCAAAAAACAGCTCAAAGAGCAGATCAAGAATCATCAGTTAAAACCAAATTTGACTCTTCAGGAAAGAAATATACTGAACCAAAATTAGAAACTAAAAAATATCGTCGTATTTCTCGTAAAAAAAAGAACCAAAAATTAGAAGACTTATATTCGATTCAATCTTTGGACGAAGAACTAGATTTAGATTTTTAAACTTTAATCTAAAAAGATCTATTATTTTGATAAATACCCATCGATAAATGATTTATAATCAATTTAGAATCAATTCATAACTGATATCATCTATTCAACTTCTTTGAAAAAAAATGCAACGTCTTTTGAACCTTAAATATTAGTGTAAATAACACAGAATAGATTTAGGTTTTTAATCTGTTTTTCTTGACCATGAATATCTTACACAATGCGTCATAAATATCTATTACGCGTAAGTTTAATTAATTATAAAAAATAGTTTTTTTGAGTATAAATTTTTTAATGGTAATATTTTATTCAGTTTTTGATTAATGCAATAAAAAATAAATAACTCATTTAAATCAACTATTGTCTATTTTTATTTTTAATTTTTATGACTTTTAAAATATATAAAAAACTCAACATCAAGTATTAACAGTTAAAAATAAAGTTACAATTTATATTTTTCATCAAATCTTCATAAAAGCAATAATCTAACTACGTATAATTACGTAAAACTACTCAATCGAGAAGAGAGTAAGAACGAGTTTTGAGCAATTATTATAACTGTTATAATATCTTTAAATAAAAGAACTAAGGTATTTTGACATCTTGGCAATACTTTGCAAATAAATTATATTAGCGATCGAATAATTTAGCTTTTGCAACCATTTAAGGTTATTTGTAGCAGAGAATATATAACCAAACTAAATTTAAAAAAGAATGAATCATTTATAATATTATTCAGAATAGTATTTTGTTTCAATTGTTTTTGTTACAGGTATTTTATTGCTGATTAATGAATGACTAATAATAAACATAAAACATAGCGTTGAAAAGAATTTTAGAGCGATCGATGTTTCTCTTGTTCCATAATCATTGATATATAAAAGTTCAAAGTTGAGGATATTTAAAAAAAGTGACCTTTATCAGCCGGAATATTTGTCACCTAATAGATAGTTTTAATATTTTTCCATCAATAACCCTTTGCCTGTACTTTAACGATTCGATACTTGTTTTTATTTGAGTATAACTGACTCTATTACCCAATTGAAAAGGTCATGGCTACCTTTCAAGTTAAATATAATTTAATAACTCTACTATGGATATTCTTAATAACTCCAACAATAACAATTTACAAAAAGAAACAGACTTAATAAATCTTAATCAATCTGAAGTCTTTTCCCCAGAAATTAATATTCAAAATGGAGAGAATATACCTGTAGGCTTGATTGAACCAAACAATAATGATTTGCTTCCCATCGAAGTAGAGATTTATCAGCAAGAAGATTTATTATCTTTTTCGAGCAATTTAGATGGTCAAATTAGTCAAGAAAATAACCAAGAAACCACAGCAGATTTATTAACAGGGCAAATCGCTACAGGAGCAGGAATAGATATAGCACAAGAATTTGTTATTAATGAAAGAGAATTAATATTTATCGATTCAAAAGTTAACAATTATCAAAGTTTAATTGATGAATTCAACAGTGATGTCGAAGTTATCATCCTCAATTCGGAAACTGATGGTTTAGATCAAATTACCCAAGTATTAAGTGAGCAACAAAACATTTCTGGGATACATATTTTTGGTGATGCCCAGAATAATTTCTTAAGACTTGGTTCAACTAATCTCACTAGTGAAAGTTTAGAAAATTATTCAGGTTGGGATGTTTGGCAAAACAGTTTAACTGTGAATGGAGATATTTTAGTTTATGCCTGTAATCTAGCCAAATATGATTCAGGAAAAGAATTTATAGAGATATTAGCCATAAAAACAGATGCAGACATAGCCACTTCCGATAATTTAACAGGTAATAGCGAATTAGGTGTAGATTGGAATTTAGAATATCAAACAGGAAGTATCGAAACAAATATTTACCAGCTAAATTATGAAGGAGTACTAGCCACATCAAGTGCCTCTTTGTCTGGAGGTATTTTAACTTATACTGCCGATACCCAAGTAACAGTTAACATTACTAGTGATGGAACGAACTTAAGTATCACTGATGATGACGGGCTAACCACTGCACAAACATTCGCTTTAAGTGGAATTACTTCTGGTATTGAAATTAATACTGGTGCTAATGATGACATCATCAATCTTTCCAATATAGTCTTTGATGCTAATATTGCCAATATAGTTGATATCACCATCGATGGTCAGAATGGAGTTGATACAGTTAACTTTACGGGAGATGTTGCCACTTATGGTGGCGATATAAAAGTCGATAATGCTTTGGCATTTAGTGGAGCATTATCTGCTAGTGGAGCGATTAGTGGGCAAGGAACTGCGATCGCTTTGAGTGGTGCAGGTGCTGGTACTTACAATGAAATTAAGACGAATATAACTTCTGATATTAATAGTAGTAGCACAATTAATGCTAGTAATGTCAATGTTTTCGCTCAAGACAATAGTAAAATTATCGCCGAAGCAGGAGGAATCTCCCTTGCTCTAGCCTTAGGTAAAACCGATGGGGCATCAGTCTCTGTGGGTGCTTCCGTTGCTTATAACGACATCAAAAATACCATTCGAGCAGAGATAGACAGTTCTAATGTCACCGCCACCAATAATGTCGCTTTAAATGCTAAATCCACATCCACGATTGATAGTGAAGCTTGGAGCGGTTCAGCTGCCGTATCGGGTTCAACGGGTTCAGGAGGTACTACTATTTCTTTAACAGGGGCTGGTGGTGCTACTTATAATGATATTTCTAATACTATCGCTGCGACGATCGACAATGGAAGTAATGTCACAACTACCTCAGGAGATGTGAGTTTAATCGCTAATGATGACAGTCAGATTACAGCTGATGCAGGGGGTGTTGGAGTTGCCATTGCTATTGTACCTAGTCAGTCAGGACAAGCTAGTGTTTCCGCGGCAGTGGGAGCGGGTATAGCAGTTAACCAAATCGGAGTAGAAGGTAGCGGACATAATATTTCGGCAACTATTGATAATTCTACGGTGAATGCAGGAGCAGACTTAATCCTTCAAGCCACTTCTACGGCTGATATTGATGCCCTTGCCCTTGCTGGTGCTGCCGCTGTAGCTGGTGGTAGTTCCTTTAATCTTGCTCTTGCTGGTGCTGGTACAGGAGTAACCAATAAGACTAAAACTAATATCACCGCAGAAATAAAAAACAGCAATAGCAGTAATAGTGTTACCGCTGGAGGAGACATCAATCTTTATAGTGGAGATGGACAAAAATTATTTGATGTTACCTCTGGAGTCAGCGGTATTGTCAGTGAACTAGATAGTCTGAATAATGTAGCAGGTGGCAAAGTCTCTTCTGCTTTGAAAAGCGAATTTAGTAACAACGGCATAAACTTATCTGCTGATAGCAAAATAGAAGTAAACACTGCGGTAAGTGGTGAGCGTTGGGTTGTTAATGATGCAGGAAAAGATAAGACTTATCTTGTAGCCAAAGAAGGTAACAGTCTTATTATTTATGATCCTTCTGCTGTCTTAGCTGATTCTGGTGCTGTTAGTTTAGCGATAGCTTTTGATACAGGTAGTGGTAATGCACCTGCTGTATCAGTTGGAGTTGCACTGGCAGATAATGATATTGAAAATAATATTACTTCCATAATTAAAGATTCTAATGTCTCAGCAGATAATGATATTGATTTAGAAGCCACTTCAGTCTCTGTCGTTGACAATTTTGCTCTTAGCGGTGCAATTTCAGCTTCTGCTAGTGGTACTGGTTTGGGCTTGTCCTTAAGTGGGGCAGGTACAGGTTCGTTTAATACCATTAATAATACTGTTAAAGCAGCGATCGAAAATAGTGACAGTACTTATAAGGTACAAAGCACAACATTAGGAGATCTAAATATTAAAGCGAGCGATATTAGCACCATTACCACTGAAGCAGGTGGCTTTAGCGTGGCACTAGCTTACGGTTCAACAGGAATAGCAGCTTCTATCGGTGTTTCTAACGCAGAAAACAAAATACTTGGTGGAGTTTATTCCTATATAGATGGGGTACAAGTAATCACCGCCTCAGGTGATTTAATTTTGAATGCTACTTCTAATAGTGCGATTAACGCCTTGGGTTATGGTGGTGCTGCCGCAGTTGGTGTTAGCGGTGATGGTACAGGTTTTGCTGCTGCCTTAAGTATTGCGGTGGGAGTTAATACTATCAATAAAACTATCAAATCTTATATAGATAACGCCACAGTAAATGCTAATGGTGCGATTGATATTAAAGCCAACGATAATTCTAATATCCAATCAGTAGCAGTGGGTGCATCTTTAGCTATTGGTGGAGGTACGTCTGCTGGGCTTAGTGGTACTATTGGGGCTTCAACTGCTACAAGTAAAACTAATAATACAATTTACGCATATATTGATAACAGTGATGTTACCGCAGCCAATGGTAACTTAACAGTTGAGGCATGGGAAAGTGCCACCATTGATGCGGAATCTGTTGCTGTTTCTATTTCTGGATCAGTTAGTGGTAATGTCGGAGTTAGCTTGTCTGGAGGAGGTTCTTCTTCGATTAATATTATCAACAATGACGTTCAAGCTTATATTGAAAGTAGTACGGTAGATAGTGCAGATGTCACTCATTCTGTTGATGATAATCCCACCAAGTTACTCAAAGGCGATCGCGTACAATTGTCTAGTGGCAAGGTTTATAAGTATAAAGGGACTGATGTCGATCGCACAAATGAACTAGTTAGTACGATCAATCTGAATGGTTACGACTATAGCGATACCAGTATCTGGGAATTAGTAGAACACGATATCATCGTTGATGCTCAAAGTGACTCTTCTGTGAGAGCTGTTGGTGGTTCTGTTACTCTTGCGGGTAGCTTCGGTGGTGCAGGTTCAGGTGCAGGGGCATTAGGGGTTTCTTTAGCTCGAAACTTCGTTGGTTATGATTCTTATTTGGACACCACAGGCAACAAAAACAAAGTCAAAGCTTATATCAACAACTCCGAAGTCATTGCCTCTGGAGATACCAAAGTTCAAGCCTCATCTACTGATGTGGTAAAAGAGGCTTATGCCTATGCAGGAGGAGTTGCCATCTCAGGCGGTTCTATTGCAGTTAACGATTCTGATTGGGTACTATTATCAGGTGCAATTCAAAACGTCGAATATCAAGAGAATGATACCCCTGCTCATTTATCCACAGGCAATCGTGTAGAAATTGCTGATGGCTCTGTTTATGCTTATATTGGTGATAGCATTAATCCCAATGTTGATCTTTCCAGTCAAACCTATAGTGATATAGCTTCGTGGGAACAAATTGAAACTAGTGATAATGATGTGGGAGCAAAAATCGACCAAGTAGGTGCTGTGGCTGTCGGTATTTCTGGTGGTTTGTTCTCTGGTACAGGTGGAGGCATTGGTATTTATAACGACATTAACAACGATGTTGATGCTTATGTGGAAGGAAATGTTGACTTAACTGCTGGTGATGATGCTAAGGTTATAGCCGATGAAAACGCTTACATTTGGGCAAAAGGAGATGCTGTTAGTCTTGCCATTAGTATCGGTGGTGCGATCGGTGTTTCCGCAGTTAAAAACACAATCAGCAGTGATATTAAAGCTTGGGTTGACAGCGATAGTACGAAAGATAATTGGACAGCACCTAACTCCGATGATGGTACTAGAACTGTCAATCGCCAATAATACTATAGATGTTAACAATTCGACGATCGAAGGAAAAGATATTTATCTTTATGCAGGACGTAACAGTTCAGGAGTAGGTAATTTAATTGATAATACCGTTAACACAGAATTTACTAGTCAAGGTACAATCGCCGCTGGTGGAGGAACACCTATTGCCACCATTAACGAAAATAACACGATTAACGTTAGTGGTGGAACTCAAGTACGAGCCTTAGAAGATGTTACTCTCCTTGCTGATCAAGGTGGCAATAGTAAAGCTCGTGCTGGTGGACTTGTTCTTAATATCGTCGGTAATGTTATTCCTATTCCCATTGAAGTAAAAGGAACAGAAAACGAAAATAATACGAATAAAGTTAACATTACAGGAGCAACCACGAAGATTGAAGCAGGTATTAATCATAAATCGGCTGTTTATCTCAAAGCTGTGGGTGATTTACCTAATGGCACTACCGATGGTCAATTGTTAACTACTGCCGAGAAAGAAAGTTTAGGACTACCTGATAACATCGACTACGAATATGCCAAAGTCAATGCTACTGATATCGGCTTTAATGTTTCCACAGGTACTATCGTTCAAGCGATTAACGGTTCTTATGGTAGCGGTACAAACAACGCCTTCTACGAGTACAAACCCAACACAGGTAGTAGCTCTGACACGATCGTCCTTGATCAAGAAAATTATGGTGATACTTCTGTTTGGAATAAACTAGTTAGCAATAGCAGTTACTTTGATTTAAGTACCTATAACGCAACTTCGACTAGTGTTAGTCAAGGTACAAAAGTCAGAACTTCTGGGGGTGACTGGTATGAATATAGTGGCTCAAGTGCGACTGTAAACTTACAAACAACTAGCTATAGTAGTTCTTCAGACTGGACACAGGTTCAAAGTTATGCTAGTGATGATGGAGAAAATCTCACCTCTAATCTCGATGGTAAGTTCTTTGCGATTAAACCTGTGGAATTAGATGATCCTAACTTAGTTTATGCTAATGTCGGTAACTTGTTACTAAGTCAACGCAATCAACTTGTCGAATGGATGATTAGTCATGCTGGTGACTCTGAAGCGATCGCTCGTTATGAAGTACAATTAGATGAAATTAATACTACTCTAGGCGAGTTAGGACTGCTTGATTATGATTATAAATCTGATGAAACTGTAACCACCCTCAACCAAGGGGATACAGTTTTTTACAATGGCAAAGTATACGGATATTCAGATGCTGTTAGTCAATCTAATGTAGACTTATCGACTCAAAACTACAACGATACGACTAAGTGGCGTAAGATTAATGCTAATGTTGTTTCTGTTAAGAGTGAATTAGACTTACTGTTTATTGACATACCCAATATTTACGCATCACCAGGTTCTGTCTTTATTGAATCAAATCAAGATAGTAGTGTCTTTTCTAGTTTAGTTGGTACTCAGCTCATTGCTCGTGCGGGAGCTCAAATTGATGTGGTCAACGAAACTCCCTTTGCTATGATTGTCAATGATGTCATCGTCAGAGATAACAAACGAGTCAAAATTGATGATCAAGGTAACTACACTGTCTTTGCCCCCGGTAATGTTTATGTTAACGATGGTGCAGTAGCAGGAAACAACACCACGACTTTGGTCGAAAATACCACTAAAGTATTGTTTGAAGATGTGGTTTATAAATATATCGGCACAGATGGAGAGCAAGAAATCCTCGACAATATTGACTTTGCTAATGATGTCAACTGGAGTTCTACCAACGATGATGCTAGTAGTTTTGATGACAGTCTGACTAACAATTATGCCGTATCAGGTAAAACTATTAGCATTGTTCAAGATGCCCTATCTCAAGTTGATTATGACTTTGGTAGTCTTAGTAGTGATATTGTCGATAATATTTTCAGTCTAGACCAAGATCTTTATATCACAGGAGATGTAGTTAATCAGGCAGGAAACTTAGTTATTAACAACCAAGAAGGTAGTATCAATGTTTCTGGTTCGACTTTAGCCGAGAGTATTACTATTACAGCCAAACGAGACTTTAACTTAAATTCTGAAGGTTGGGTACATACTAACAGAGATCCTCGTCAATATCTCAACTTAGACACTTTAAGAGCTGCTGCGATCGCAGACAACGATAATTCTATTGTTTATAATAGTGCCACAAATGTTCAAGGATTAAACCTAAAACAAGCCATTAACAAGAACGAATCGAAAATTTTGTCTCAAGGATCAATTTCGATCACAGGTCGTTATATCAATGTCAATGGCTTAATTCAAAGTGGTTTAGATACTATTAGTATGACAATAGATGCGAACTTCAACCCCGGTAATAAAACCAGAGAGTTAGAAGACTTGTCAGGAGTCTCTTTCGGTAGTGATATACCTCTAGAAGGTTATTATGATGCTACCAGTAATGCGATCGTCTTAGAGAAAATGGCTCCTACTGGAGGTCAAATTACCCTCGCAGGAGAAGTTTTGAGTACTGGTAATGGTCGTTTGAAAGTAGCCAACGGTTATACCAGTATCGATATTGACAACAATAGTAGCGTGGACTTAATTCTTAAAGGAATTGACACCACAGTCGATCGTCAAGGTAAAATTACCATTATTAATACTCCTACTTTAGAAAAAACTGAATATGTTGCCGATTCTTCAGGAGTAGATGTAACCGAATATCAAGGTACATTAATACCCGCTAGTGGTGACCAAATTTCTTCCATCAGTTACAGTAGCACTTCAGGTCCTACAACTTATGACTTTAGCAGTGTACCTGATTATCAACCCATTTCAGGTGCCGTTTACGTATGGACAGAAGGACAAGAAAAAACCGAAACCGAGCAGAGAAAATTTGAGAAAAAATCTTTTAACTTGTTTGGTGGTGGTACTAAATTCGAAGATTCCTTAAAAAATGATAGTAGTTATAAATGGATTGAAGTATTCTATACCGATGAGCAACCTTTAGCAGAATCAGAAAGTCTAGATACAAGCACAGGTGTGCTTAGTTATGCTAATGGTTCAGTTTATACAGCCTTAGATCAAGATTTAGACGTGTCTACCATTGACTACGTTAATAGTTTAGACTGGGTTGTAGACAACAGCCTAATCGATTCAGAAAACTTTGTCCAAGATGTAGATGCGGGTTTATATGAAAGTGATTATCGCAATCAAAACTTAAATTTAACTAAAGGAGATTTAGTTCTCAATTATCGTGTAGTCGATCGCGTGGTGGTGCAGTTACAACAAGACGTAGACTTGGAGGCATCAGGGACAGTTGAGATAAATGCAGGAGGTGCGATCGCAGCGAAAACCACTGGTAATCTAGAATTAGATAATGTGACCGCAGTTGGAGATATTCGCCTACAAGCAGGTGGTTCAATTACCGACTCATATAACGATACTAATGCCGCTATCACTTCTACTGGCGGTGGATATGTTGCCCTCAACTCCAAAGGAGTAATTGAAGGTAGTGACGGTTCTAGTCCACTTCGTCTAGCTTTAGGGGATGCTAGTAGTTTAGTCGCTGAATCTGTAGGTAATTTGAGCTTAAAACAAATAGACATTGGTAGTAATGCAGACATCTTTGTAGAAAGAGCAACCACAAACACTATTCTCGATATCGAAAGCCTCAGTGGAAACATGGCTGTAGGTTCCGTCACTGCGGGTACATCAGTCAGGGTGGCCGCATCTGGAGATATTACCGACGGTTATGATGATGCAGGGGCAACGATTGTCAACTTGTTTACCGATATTGATGGTAATCCAACCACAGGTGATGTTACTTTGTCCGCTGATGGTGACATTGGTGAATTCGACAACGATGTCGATGTCAATATCAAGGAAGGAAATCTGTTTGTAACTGCTGGAAACGATGTGTTTATTAATAGTATTGCCTCTTTGAACGTCGGCAGTGCGACTTCTACCTCTGGAGATATTAATTTAAATATTATTGGTGATGCCAACATCGATTTGATTACAGCATCCGCTGGAACAGTTACAATTGAAGCTCTTCAAAGTATTCTCGACAGTCGTAATGATACTGCTGTGAACTTAATTGCCACTAACGCAGTATTACTTGCAGGAACTGGCGTTGGTGAGTCTAATAATCCTTTCGAGACTAACTTACAACGTTTGGAAGCTGACATCAGTAATGGTGGTATTTGGTTAGATAACACAGGCACGTTAGAAATAGGGGGAATAACGAGTCTAGACGGAATTCGAGCTACAGGAGAAATTGATATTTCTGCTGGTAATACTATTACAATTTCTGAAGACATA
The DNA here is from genome assembly GCA_011088145.1 of Cyanobacteria bacterium MH1_Bin12. Classification (GTDB taxonomy): domain Bacteria; phylum Cyanobacteriota; class Cyanobacteriia; order Cyanobacteriales; family Cyanobacteriaceae; genus JAALKG01. The sequence goes on from JAALKG010000023.1 coordinate 15,912, forward strand.
ATTTCTGATCAATCATTTGCCATCGATGTTAGCCAAGACATTATTATTAACGCCAAGATTCAAGTCAGTGGAGACGACGACGTTACTATTAAAACTGATGGTAATATTTTCTTCGGTTCTACAGGAGAAATTTATAGCGATTCTAACTTGAGTGTCATTACTCTACAAGCTGATGCTGATAATTCTGGTGCAGGTGCGATTGTTATGGCTGATGGTTCTGTTATCGATGCCAATGATGGTTTGGTTGATATGTCCGCTAGTCAAGACATTACAGTTAGCTTACTCCAAACTACAGCAAAAGTGACGATCGATTCTGCTAATGGTAGTATTCTTGATGCAGATAATAATCAAGGTGACGATATTATTGCCACTAATGCAGTGATGAAAGCAGGAAATGGTATTGGTTTAAGTACTAACAGTTTAGAAACTAATCTGGACAATTTAGAGGCGGATGCTGGTAATGGTGGTATTTGGTTAGATAACCAAAATGATTTAGTAATTGGTAATATCGACTTAGCAACCGTTGGTTTAAACTCTGTCGGTGATATCGTGGTGACTACCACTGGTTCAATTAGCGTCGAAGAAGATGTGACAGGGCTTACTGATGTTACTCTACAGACGATCGATTCTACTGCTACAGGAGAAGATATTACCGTAATCGGTAATGTGATTGTTGATGGTAATCACGTTAATATTCAAGCAGGAGACGATATTTTACTTGAACTTAATAGTACTATCAGTGCGACTAATCAAATTGCGATCGCAGGTGATTACACAGATGCTGATAGCCAAGGAACTCGTATTGACTTAGATGGTAATATTGACGCTACTACAGTAACAGTTAAAGGTGAAGCTGACAGTGATGATATCGATATTAATATTCAGTCGTTAGTAGGAGACACCACAGTTCAAACAGGTGATAGTAGTGACACTATTTTGGTAAATCAACTACCTTCTCTAGATACTGGTAATATCGGTGTTGTTAGCCGAGACGAATTGACCCTTGACGGAGAAAAAGGTGGTGATACTTTTACTATTAACATTACTGGTGCAACTACTAACTATCGCATTAACGTCTTTGATACAGGTAACGTCGGTGACGATGAACTGACGATTTATGGAACCCAAGTTGCCGATCAATTCTTATTTCGTGCTAGCGAGCAAGATTTCGATACTAACAACCCTGATAATGGCGGTTTAGCGTTTGTTGGTGTACTTCATGGAGAAACTGATGGCGATATCAACACTGATGTCGAAAGAATTAATTACAACAAAAACCTTGAATTACTGATTGTGGAAACTCAAGGAGGAGATGACTTTGTCACCATCGACGATAACTGGACAGAAACTATTGTCAGAGGTGGTTTAGGTAATGATAACTTCCAAGTAGGTCAAATATTCAAAGCTCAAAGAGATGCTAATTCGGGAGTTGCCACTCAAGATATTTTCGCCACCACATCTACTACCCGTGGTTTCCTAAGTAACGGTGTGAGTTACGTTACGACGATCGAAGGAGGTGATGATAACGATACCTTTACCGTCTTCCGTAACTTAGCAGTATTAGACCTCAAAGGAGAAGACGGAGATGATTTATTTGTAATTCGTTCTTTTGCTACCGAAAATTCTGTTACTAGTAACATCGACGCAGGAGAGGGTGTTGATACCGTTGAATACGTCAATAACGCTCCCATTAATGTTAGTGGTGGAGAAGGTAACGATACCTTACGCCTCATTGGTACAGAATTTGCTGATAAATTTATTATTACCGAAGACGCTATCTTTGGAGCAGGGCATACCACAACCTTTGATACGATCGAAAATCTTGAAATCGATGGTGCAGAAGGAAAAGACGAATTTTATGTTCTCTCCACCGCCGAAGGAGTTGTTACCAAACTGTTTGGTGGACTAGGTGGAGACTACTTCAGCTTAGGAGGAGATACCGATGCTGTACAAGCAGGAATACCCACCGATGATGATTTATTTGACTTTGACTTTGACTTTGTTGATGATAATACAGGCATTATTCAACCTCAAGCAGGTTCTCATACTGTAGACAATATTAAAGGAGAGTTAATTATCGATGGTTTTTCAGGTGATGGTTCAACTGGTGGTTTAAATGAACCAATTTTACTCCCAGGGGAAACAAACATACTCGATTCCGATGGTAATGTGGTTGGATTCACTGGTACAGGCGAGGGTGAAACTATTGATACGATGACAGTAGAAACCGCAGATTTACAGACAGTCATTGCTAATTTATCTCTATTAATGTTGAGTGATTTAGTCGGTAAGACTCTAGAAATAAGTCAAGGTAATGGTCTTCGTCGCTTCTGGCAAATAACCACGGTGGGTGCAGATGTTGCTGGAGAAACAACTTTAAGTCTGTTGAATGTCTCTCAACCTTCCGAAGAATGGGGTTTACCTGATAGCGATAGCGAATATGCAATTAATGATTTGTCCGCTAACTTCTTTGTGGATGAAGATAATGTCCTCGATCGCGTTACAGTATTTGATGATGGCGATATTACTGACAACACGGGTGTTCTGACAAATAATAGCCTAACAGGTTTAGGATTAGGAACTAATGGAGTTACTTATGGTAACTTCGAAATTGTCGAAGTGCTTTTAGGTAGTGGTAATGACAACTTCACTATCAACGGTACAGAAAATGGTTCGATTACTACAGTTCATGGTGGTGGCAACTCTTATCTCACCAATGAATTCGGAGATTATGTGGATGAAGATGGTAATGTCGTAGTTACTCCAATAATCGGTGGTGATACTATCATCGCTCTCGATCGAGGTGGTACTAGCGTTCGTAAAGGTGGTGCTGTTGTCTTTGAGGCTTCTTTAGTTATCTTTGGAGATACATCAGAAGACGGTAGTCGCTATACTGGCACAGTGGGAACTATTCAACCTACCTTAGCTTACAACTTTACCAATGTAGGAAACGATACTATTGATGCTTCAGCCATGATAGAAAGTGTAAGTATTGATGGTGGCGAAGGTAACGATAACATCAAAGGAAGTCAAGCCGATGACCATATTGGTGGTGGTGCCCGAAACGATAATATTATGGGCTTAAGTGGAAACGATAATATTTACGGTGACTCTAGCTTTAATGTCGATGTTGTAACTCGTGATTTAACCGTTGCCACTACAGGTACAGCAGGACAAGATATTATTGATGGTGGTGCGAATGACGATATTGTCTTCGGTGATCATGGTGTAATTGAACAAGCTGCTGGTACGGCGAGAATTTTAACCACTGGTAACGTCGAAAGAATAGTTACTAATGAGTTTAGTAATGGTGCGAACGATATTATTAAAGGTGGACTTGGTGACGATCGCATTTTAGCGGGTAACGGTCAGGATAATATTACTGACATTGGCGGTAACAACATTATTTTAGGAGATCAAGGCTTCATCAATTATCTCCGCAATGACAATGACTTAACCGACATTGACGAAATTTCTTCGGTTGTCGATGAAATCAATGCGACAGATGTCACTATCGGTAACAGCGATAGTATTACCACAGTAGGAGGAGATGACATTATCTTTGGTGGGACTAATGATGTCGGTGTGACAGAAACTATTAATGCAGGTGATGGCAATAATATTATCATCGGTGATCATGGTCGCATTGTTTCGGCAACCTCAGACACAACTCGTTTTGGTACTCATCCTTTAACTTTAGGTCAAATTGAAACCACTAACTTTGCTGTAGGTGGCGATGAAACTATCAATACTGGAGTTGGTGTAGATATTATTTTCGGTGGATTTGGAGGAGACACAATTACCGCTAGTGATTTGAATAATACTACAACCGATGATGAAAATATCGTCTTGGGTGATGATGGTGAGATAGTTTACGACAACGATAGCAATCCTACTGATATAGACGAAATTGTTAGTACCTCGACAACTTCAGGAGGAGGAATTGATGTTATCAATACAGGAGAAGGAGAAGACATCATTATCGGTGGACGTTTCGGCGATACTATTAATGCCCGTGAAGGAGACAATATTGTAATTGGTGATAGTGGTAAAATAACCTCTGCTACTGCCGACAGTCCACAACAATTATCAGGTCAACCCATTACCATTGGTAAGATTGAGACAAGCGAATTCGGGGACGGAGACGGTGATAATATTACCACCAAATCAGGTAAAGATATTATTCTAGGTGGATTTGGAGGAGACACAATTACCGCTAGTGATTTAACTAATCCTACAACCGATGATGACAATATTATCTTGGGTGATGATGGTGAGATAGTTTACGACAACGACAGTAATCCTGCTGATATAGACGAAATTGTTAGCACCTCGACAACATCAGGAGGAGGAATTGATGTAATTAATACAGGAGAAGGAGAAGACATCATTATCGGTGGACGCTTTGGTGACATCATTAATGCCCGTGAAGGAGACAATATTGTAATTGGTGATAGTGGTAAAATAACCTCTGCTACTGCCGACAGTCCACAACAACTGACAGGACAACCGATTGCCTTGGGTTCGATCGCTTCTAGCGAATTTGATGATGGTGGAAATGACATTATTAACACTCAGTCAGGTAACGATATCATCTTAGGTGGTGTAGGAGAAGACACGATTAACACCAATAATGTTACTGTTCCTGCGATCGCAACTAACAATGCTATTTCTGCCAATATTGATAACGACATTGTTATTGGCGATAACGGCTTTATTGATTATGTAAGTTCTGATAATGATCCTAGTGATATTGACTTAATTAGTACCACGAATCCTAATGACGGTGCTAAAGATACCATTTCTACTGGTGCAGGTAACGACATTATCCTTGCTGGTACAGGTGGCGATACAGTAATTGCAGGAGAAGGTAATGATTTAGTCTTTGGTGATCATGGTAAATTAGAAGGTGATATTGATGCAAATTTATTACCCTTAGATCAAGCTAATCACCCATTTACCTTTACTTCCATTGATACTCAAAACTCTGACGGTGGTGGCAACGATGACATTCAAGGTAACGAAGGAGATGACATTATCATTGCTGGTCAAGGTGTTGATACAGTCCGAGGTAATGAAGGTGCAGACGACATCATTGGTGGTCATAATGTAGCCGATGGTCACGATGTAGGTGATAATCTCGATGGTGGTTCGGAAGACGATGCGATCGCAGGTGATAATGCAAGTATTCTCCGTAAGGGTGATGCTATAAGTAATCGAGTTAGAAAATTATCTGGTACTGTAATCTATGATAATAATGGCAATCCTCAAGTCACAGCCGATGCTCAAGCTAATCCTTCTGGTAATTCAGAACGAATAATTGAGCTATTTAATCATAATGACAATCCTATTGCCAACACTTCAGGCAATGACAACATTGCAGGTGGTGCAGATGATGACGTTATTTTAGATCAGTTGGGTGATGATAAGATTCAAGGTGATGGTGCGATCGAAATTGATGTTGCAACAACTGGAGTTTCAGTCGAAGATAGCGAAAACGATGGCGATGACTACATTGAAGGAAACGGTGGTAACGATCTCATCTTCGGTAACTTAGGTCAAGACGACATAGTCGGTGGTAGCTCCCAGTTCCACGGCAATAATACTGCTTCTCGTCGTCCTGATGGAGAAGATACAATCTTCGGTGGGGCAGGAACTGATATTAGTCGCAATAATGTCGGAGACCAATCAAATAAAGGTCATGCCCAAGATGCAGATGTTATTCTTGGTGATAATGGCAATATCTATCGTTTGATTGGAGATGATGGTCAATTCCTCACTTTCGTCTATGACAATTATGATCCTACAATTAAGATTATTCCTCGTGCGATCGAATTATTAGATTACACCCTTGGCGGTAATGCTTCTGATATTGGTGCAGATGATACCATCCAAGGAGAAGCAGGAGATGACACTATTCACGGTATGACGGGCAATGACGTTATCTTTGGTAATGGTCAAGATGATGATGCTTACGGTGGTACAGGTTTCGATCGCATTTATGGTGGTACAGGTATTGACGGTATCCTTGGAGATGATGGCAAGATCTTCACTAGTCGCAATGGTTTCGCCGAAACGATCAACGGTTTAACAAGTCCCAATATTGAACAATTCGTTAACTATAGTAATACGACGGGTGCTTATATTTATCTTACAGATGACATTCATAAATCAGTCATCCTCAGTGCTTATGAAGATGGTGGCAGTGACATTATCTACGGTGGTTTAGGAGGGGACTTCATCCACGCAGGGGCAGGAGATGATGCCGTTTCAGGTGCAGAAGCCTTAGCTCAATTCTATAATGATGTACGTCAAACTGATAGCGATCCTTTAGGTTATAATCCCGATCCTTCCAGCCGTAAACTAGCTGCTTTTGATCCTAATGATCCTTGGCGTAAAATTACAAACTTCCTACTCAATTTTGAATCAACTACTGCTGGAGGTATCAAAATTGATGATGGTAAAGATCGTATTTTCGGTGATTTAGGTAATGACTGGTTAGTCGGTGGAACTCTAAACGACAGATTATTTGGTGGTTTAGGAGATGATGTTATCAACGCTGACGATAATTTGGAAACCAATAATGATGCTAATGATATTCCTGACGCTCCAGAATATGCCGACTTTGACTTTGTCTTTGGTGGTGGTAGTTTAGATGTAATGATTGCTAATACAGGAGGCGATCGTCTATTTGATTGGAGTGGTGAATTTAATTCGTTCTTTATTCCTTTTAGTTCTTTTGGTGCACCCACTGTTAACCGTTTTGCGAAAAATTCTATTGTGAATTTCTTATCTAATTTAGGTTTAGGTGAAGGAGCGGACACAACTCGTAACGAACCAGATGGAGAGTTGGGCATAGTAACTCAAAAAGATTCCCTCTGGAAAGATCAAAAAGGAGGCTCAAGAGATCCTCAACCGGGTACAACCAATGGTAGTCAAGACACAACAGGTGGTTGGGAGACAAAAGATGTAAATTCTGGAGGTAATAATGCCCCAGTGGGAACAGATGATAGTGCAACCATTACAAATCAAGAAGTTGCAACTATCAATGTATTGGCAAATGATACTGATGCTGATGGAGACAGTTTAACGGTTACTAATTTAACTCAACCTTCCAATGGTGTAGCCGTAGTTAATTTAGATGAGACTATCACTAAACACTAATGAATTGATCTTGGGTAGTTATTCCGTAGATAGTGGTACTAGCTATACCAAGACGGATTTTGCTTCCATCTCAGTTAATGAGTTTTATAGTTTCCAATTAATTTTTGAAGGTTCAAATATTAAAGTGTTGTTGGCAGATCAATTACTTTTAGAAAATCATTATAGTGATAATCTTTTAATTGATGGTCAGTTTGGTATTTTAAATAGCACAAATACTCAAATTCAAAATCTACAAATAAATTAAATCCACTTAATATTCAGCATAAAATTTTTCTGTTCCAGAAACAGAGAGTAAGAAGTAACTTTAACTGGAATAACTTTATGGAGAAGTCAAAGAACAGTCCTGAAAACCTTCAAGGTATAGTGATTGCCATTCGCAGTAGCGTTATCGACATTCATTTTGATGAAAATTTGCCAAGATTATACACTCAGCTACAAGCAGGGGAAGATAGAGAAATTGTTATTGAAGTTGCAAATCATCTTGACTCCCATACGGTGAGAGGAATTGCTTTGACTCCCATTGCTGGTTTGGCACGAGGAGCAAGAGTGACTAACACCACACAATCTTTACAAGTTCCTGTAGGTGAACGAACTCTTGGTCGAGTTTTTAATGTTTTTGGTCAGACAATTGATGGCAAAGAGAAGATTACAGGCGGGGAATGGCGTTCAATTCATCAAAATTCTTTATCTCTAAAGCAAAGAGCTACCACCTCAGAAATCTTGGAAACAGGCATTAAGGCGATCGATGTTTTAGCTCCTTTAGAAAAGGGTGGTAAGGCTGGACTGTTTGGTGGAGCTGGTGTTGGCAAGACAGTATTAATCACAGAAATGATTAATAACATAGTTAGTCAGTATGAAGGTGTCAGCATTTTTTGCGGCGTAGGGGAGCGCAATCGTGAAGCAGAAGAACTATATCGTGAGATGCAAGCAACGGGAGTCTTAAACAATACAATCATGCTCTTTGGTCAAATGGATGAACCCCCAGGTGCTCGTTTTCGAGTAGGACACGCCGCTTTGACTATGGCAGAATATTTTCGAGACGATCGCAAACAAGATGTATTGTTATTAATAGACAATATCTTTCGCTTCATTCAAGCAGGTCAAGAAGTTTCGGGTTTGATGGGAAGACTGCCCTCACGAGTGGGTTATCAATCAACCTTAGGTACGGAACTCGCAGAGCTGGAAGAACGTATCACCAATACGGCAACGGGTTCAATTACTTCTGTACAAGCGGTTTATGTTCCAGCCGACGATTTTACCGATCCCTCCGCTGTCTGTACTTTCGGACATCTTTCTGCTTCTATCGTCTTGTCTCGTAAGCGTTCTAGTGAAGGATTATATCCTGCTATCGATCCTTTACGATCTAGTTCTAAAATACTATCGCCAACTGTTGTTGGAGAAAGACACTATCGAATAGCTCAACAGATCAGAAATACCCTTGCTAGTTATGAAGATCTCAAAGATATTATTGCTATGTTGGGCATAGAGGAATTATCTCAAAGAGATCGAGTTATTGTTGCCCGCGCTCGTCGCTTAGAGAGATTTTTAACCCAGCCTTTTTTCAGTACAGAACAGTTTACAGGTAAAAAGGGCAAGCTGGTACGTTTACAAGATGCTTTAGATGGCTGCGATCGCATTCTTCATGATGAATTTGCTAAATATTCAGAGCGATCATTGTATATGCTCGGTACAATTGAAGAAGCTCAAGAACCAGTTCAGGAATAATTATAGTGAAACTGAAAGTTTTAGTTCCCACCAAAGTATTTTTAGTTGCCACAGTGAAGCAAGTGAATGCCGAGGGCAAAAACGGAGCTTTTGGGCTGTTACCAGGGCATATTGATTTTGTGACAGCATTAGCACCAGGCATTTTATCTTATCGCTCACAAGAGGGAGAAGAAGTTTTTATCGCCATTGATGAAGGTATTTTGGTTAAGTGCGGACAAGAGATAGTTGTTTCCACCGAACAAGCAGTTAAAGATCCAGATTGAGAAACTTTACATCAAAGAGTGGAAGAAGAATTTCGACAGTTAAATGAACAGGAAAGATTCACTCGTACTGCCTTGGCTCGCCTTGAAGCTGGTTTGGCTAGGGGCATATTAGAAATAGGAGAAGAAAGCCGTGAAACTACCTCATAAATCGAAGAAAAAACAGCATCAACAGCGACAGCAAAAATTTCAGACGGAGGTGAAAGATAAAGCTGACCGCAAATTAACCGCACGAAAAAAGGGCGATCGCATGATCTGGTATGGATTAGGATTATTTGGCATGATTGGTTGGTCAGTTACGATTCCCACACTCATGGGCATTGCGTTAGGAATGTGGCTCGATTTGGTCTTGATTGATTCTTATTCTTGGACGCTGATGATGTTATTTATCGGTCTCATAACTGGTTGTTTAAATGCTTGGTATTGGATTAAAAAAGAAAGTCTGGATGAATGAAGCTAATGGAGGAATTATCCGTAGCTATTTTCATATTTTTTTAACTACTACAATAGGATGAAATCCCCACTTTGAAGAATTAAATAGAGGATTAAAATTGCTACTCATGATAGATCGTATTTTATTTATTGTTGTTGACCCTAAATTTACTTCACAAGACTGTAGTAATTGTGGTCA
>JAALKG010000024.1 GCA_011088145.1 Cyanobacteria bacterium MH1_Bin12
GAACCTCTAGATTTCTTAGGAATCCCGCGTCTCCGACGCTGGGAGGATGTCAATAGATGCTTATGCTGGTCAAAAATTAATTAAACAAAGGGAATTAGTTTCAATCTCATTTACGAAAACTCAAGAAGCTGAACAGATATTAGAATCTCGTCGTCAATCTGAACAACAAAGATTACAAAGACTAGATTTGATTCAACATCAAATTAAAGAGTTAAATTCTGTTCGTTTAAAAGATGCCGATGAGTTAGAACAATTAGAAATAGAAAGCGATCGTCTTACCCATGTAGTGGATTTGCAACAACTGAGTTATCAAGCCTATAAACTGCTTTATCAAAGCGAGGAAGACAATAGTGCAGCGGCTGATATTCTAGGGGAAACAGAAGGTATTATTACGGATATGGTCAACTATGACAAGGAATTAGCACCTATCTTGGATATGGTAAAAGATGCCGTCAATCAAATAGTGGAAGCAGGGCAACAAATTTATAGCTATGGAGCGAGTTTAGAAGCTGATCCTGAGCGTTTAGAGCAGATAGAAGAGCGAATCAGACTCTTAAGACGAATCTGTCGTAAATATGGGGATAATTTAGGAGATGTAATCAAATATCACGATAATTTACAAAAGGAATTAGATAATTTGACAGATGAAGGACAATCTATTGATGAATTAGAAAAACGTTTTCTGACACATCAAAGTAAGCTATTAGATTTGTGTGGCAAGTTAAGTAAACTTCGGCGGGAAGCCGCCCAAAAACTACAATCTCAATTAACTAAAGAATTAAAACCTTTAGGCATGGCAAAGGTGCAATTCCAATGTCGAGTAACCCCAGTTAAACCTAATTTAATGGGAACTGATCAGGTAGAATATTATTTTAGTCCCAATCCAGGGGAAGATTTACAACCCCTTGCGATGACGGCTTCTGGTGGTGAAATGAGTCGTTTTCTCCTTGCTCTCAAGTCTTGTTTTTCTCCCATTGACACTAGTTGTAAAACTTTGATTTTTGATGAAATCGATGCTGGGGTTTCAGGTAAAGTTGCTCAAGCGATTGCGGATAAACTTCATAAGTTAAGCCAAAACAATCAAGTTTTATGTGTCACTCACCAACCGTTGGTAGCAGTAATGGCAGATAGTCATTTTCGAGTGGAAAAACGTTTGGTAAAATCAGAAAATAAGGACAAGTTCAGGACTATTGTACAAGTTCGATCACTTGAAAATCCTGACCATCGCCGAGATGAATTAGCTGAGTTGACAGGGGGACATTCTGCTGATGATGCGATCGCATTTGCTGATTCCTTATTAGAAACTGCCCAAGCAAGGAAGAAAGTGAGTAATAGTTAACCGTTAATAGAGGTTACATAATTGCTTGACAAATAACAATGGTGATAGATATTAAAACAACTGTCGCCGATGCTATCCAATGAGATGGATTAATGACTTCTGTTGGTTGTGGCAAATGAAGGTTATTTTGTCCATATCCTCTTAATTTCATCGCTTGATATACTTTTTGGGAGTCTTCATAGCTTCTTACTAACAAACTACCAATTAAGTTACCCACGACGATAAATTGTCGGTGATCATATTTATGTAGATTAAAACCTTTTAGTCTTAATGCCTTCTTCATTCTATCTAAGCGATCGCTAAATTCTTCTAAATAACGATAAGTTAGTAACATCATGTCACTGATGATAGGAGAAAGTCCAAAAGAGTGGAAACTTTTGATCAAATTCAAAAAAGGAGAGGTTGCCAATAAAACTAAAGTTGTAGTAAGTATGCAAACAAAGCGAGTCACAACAATCAGCATTAATAAACATCCTTCTTTTTTCACCTGTAGTAATCCCCAAGAGAAAATAATTGTATCTCCAGTCAAAAAAGGCAAGAGAATTACAACAGCGAGGATAAACATACCGGGGTAACGAAGACGAGAAAGAAGAAAAGAAAAAGGAAGTTTAGAAATGATAAAAAGTAATGCTGTAATAATTATTAAAATTGGTAAAAAAGCGATATCTTTGATGAAAGTAAAGCTAAAAATCAGGGTGATAAACGCAATTAATTTCGGACGGCATTCCCAACGATGAATATAAGAATCTAGATATACATATTTTTCTAAGCCAAGTTTCATAAGATTTCAAATAATTTCAAATTTTAATCATAGATATAGCAAAGGATAAAGGACAAAGGACAAAGGTTAAAATCTCGACATAGCAATACTTTTAAAAATCATCAATGTCCTAATCAACCCGTTTTCTGCCATATAAGGTTGATCACAGTTATAAAGTACAGTTTGAATTTATAAGTTCTCTCGTCTTCTCTACTAATAGGCTACTGTGTACACACATCTCAAAAGACTTATGTATAAGCATCATTACTAATATAAGAGAGATACCAGAAACAGAGAATTTAGAGGAATTTAATCTGAGCTGTTCACAGCTCATTTATACTCGAATTGCTATAGAATTTAATAATTAATTATTAATTATGATCCAGTATTTCAGGTTTTACTTTAGTTAAAAAGTTGATTAAAATAACCGTTAAAATACCTTCAATAATAGCCTGAATACCATAACCAATTAAAGAAGTTAAAATAGCTGTTTTTTCGGTATCAATATCTAAATCAGGAGCAATATTATTCAAGGTAATGAACACAAAAATTAAGGCTGATAAAAAGATACTAGTACCAGAACAAAGAAAAGCTAAAACATTATGAGCTAAAGAATTTGTGAACATTGGTATAGTACGCAATGACCATAGATAATAAGCAATTAAAGAAGGTATTCCCATAATTACAGCATTAATACCCAGAGTTGATAAACCTCCATGTTGAAAAAAGATGGTTTGAAATAATAAACCAATCAAAATAGCAGGAAAAGCATAGTAACCCAAAATTAAACCCATCATGCCATTCAAAACTAAATGAATGCTGAAAGGAGGAATAGGGATATGAATCAAAGAAGCGACAAAAAAAGCAGCAGTTAATAAAGAAGCTTTAGGTATTTGTTCTTGATAATTTGGTTGTCGATTAATTTGGCGTAGAGAAAACCAAGTTATTCCTCCAGTTATGGCATAACCAGTAATGCAAACTGAAGGAGGTAATAATCCGTCGGGAATGTGCATGAAAATTTAGTTTACGGTTTTATTTTTACGAGAAAAGAATAATGCTGTTCCCACAAATCCCCAACCACCCATCATTGCCATCATTAATTTTTGAGTTAATGATAGTGGTGCATTTTGATTTGTTTGTGCAGAAGATGATGAGAACTTTCGCTGGGTAGAATTTGATATTTTTATTTCTTGATCATTATGTCCATTGGAAGATGAAGATTCAATTGGATTTGATGATAATGTTTTAATAGGAATATTAATTACATTACCATGTCCTGCCGATCGCACTTTGATACTCCAATTTCCTTGATTTTGATAATCGGGAATAAAAGTAAATTTACCATTCTCATCGGTTAAACCTTTCTGCCATGGTTGAGAAGGATCATTTGGTGCGTATACAACTACTTGAGCATTACTTATGGGCTTACCATCATCAAATTTTGCTTGAATAGCGATCGCTTCTGTTGCCTGATATTCAATAATAGTATTATGGGCAAAGATTGGTTGTGGATTGACAATAAAGGCTAAGATTACACCCAAACTGAATATAGGTAATTGTTTGCGAGTCATATTTATTTGCTCCTTAGAGTATTATCTATCTTTTATTTCACTTAATATCCGAGTTTTCACATCCAATTATTTTTGTGTTGAACTTGAAGTTAATTTATTTTTCAAGATTTTATCAAAATAATTTATTTGCCCTTTTTTATCCTTCAATAAACTATTCTTTTTGGCAATGCCCTAGTGGGGTATCTTATCAAGAAGAGAGGATAATATAGTCTTTTTTTGACTATCAAAATCTGATTATTTTTTTATCTATGTAAATATATACTGATAAAAATCACAAAATGTTTACTTACACCAAGAACATTTAAAAAATAATCCCGAGATAAACCAAATAAGATTATCTAATTTACTGAAAAAGCTTTTAGTAAAGGAATATTTAAGTGTAATAATCTTTTTTGTTGAAGATCAATAATAAATGTAAACAAAAGTAACTATATTTTAGACCAATTATCGAGAGAGAATTCCATAACACTTATAAATAAGTAGTTTTAGCAATAGTTATCCAGTTTATCTGTAGATATTCACAATATCGGCTCAATCAAGGTTTCCATATTTTAAATTAAATTTAGTCTATAGCAATTTTCAGACTCATCAGGTATAGTTTTATACTCCCAAACGAATTCACCTCAATTCGACATAATCATGATTCATTAAGACAAGCTGGGAGAACAGAGTATAGAATTAATTCTTAATTGATGATACGCAAAAAACTTCTGGAAATAAAATCTGTAGGGGCAGAATATTACTCACAATAGAAATAGGTGACCAATGTTTGAGTACTCTCTGATACTTAACAAACCCACATCAAAAACGTTAAGTGCGTAACATAAGCTCTTAACTCTTAATTGTTAACTATTGCATTATTGATTAGATTTCAAATCATTAGCCGAAGCTACTAAATATTCCGCTACATTCATCAATCCATTAGAAGTATTATTGAGTTGACTACAAATATCTGCCATGGCGGAATCAGCTTTTTCAAAATGACCACTATAACTTTTATTCGCGGTACTTAAATATTCATTAATTTGTTGATTCGTTTGGTTTGAGAGTTGATTAAATTCGCTGATGATTTCTTTTAACATCGATTCAAAATAGTCATTAATTTGAGTTAATTGTCCATCAAATTTTGTGGTCATCATGTCAAGACTATCTCTATATTGATTCGTCATTTGTTGATAAGCTTTTTCTACTTTTTCGGCTTGATTAGCACTAATATTAGCTAATTCTTTTAACTGTTCAAAACGTTCACTAGAATTCATACCCGTTTTCTCAACTAAATCACTAATCATATCGCTCGTTTCTTTAAAATTAACCAAACTCTGATTCATTTCTTCAGTTAATTTATTTCTGGTTTCTATTTCTGCTTTAAAAGTTTTTTGTAAGTCATTAACTACTAAACTTAAACCTTCTTTTTGTTTACCTAAAGTTTCATCTAAAAGATTATTTTGTTCACTAAAAAATTGAGTTAATGAACTTTGATATTCTAAACGAAAAGTTCCTAATTCTTCTTGTAAAGTTATACGGGTTTTATCTAAAATATCATCGATATTCATCAACGTTTCTAATAGATTTTCTTTACTTTGATTAAGTAGTTGTGAGGCTTCCTTTCCTACTTGTTGAATCGTATCGGTTTGTTGTCGAAAAGCTTGATTCGCTTTTTCTAAAATACTTTCAGTGGAGATTCTCACTTTTTCTAACATTTCTTTTTGTTGAGATGCCTGAGTTGTTAAAGCTAGTTGTAATTCTTCTCTGATACCTCGAAAGGTTATGGAAGCTTGATTGGTGCTTTTTTCAAAAGCTTCTGTTTGCATTTGGATTCCCTTGAGACTTTCAGCCATTACTTCATTAATAGTCTCTCCTTGTTGTTGAAATGCTTGTTTTGCTTGTTGTAAAACATTTCCTGTGGCAGTTTCTACCTCTTTTAACATTTCCCGTTGTTGAGTGGCTTGAGTTGTTAAGGCAAGTTGTAAGTCTTCTCGAATTTTCCCGAAAGTTGTCGATGTTTCTTTGGCACTGTCACTGAAGGCTTCTCTTTGAGTTTCCATTGCTTTAATACTGGCGGATACTGCCTGTTTCATTTCGATAGCAACAGTTTCTAATACTCCTTTGGTATCTTGATTGAATTGATTGAGGGTTGTTTGTAAGGTTTGGGCAAAATTTTGCAACTTACCAAGGGTATCTTTTTGGAATTGATTAATGGTGTTGACTGCTTCAGCTAGGTTTTGACTGATGCCACCTAATTCATTTTTTAATTCGATAACGGCAGTTGATGCTTCGGTGGTAACTTTCGCCGTTTCCTCTAATCTTTCAACTACAGGGGTGATTAATTCGGTGGTTAATTCTTTAATTTGTAATTCAAGACTTGATTGTTGTTGGTTTTGGATTTGCTTTAATTGGCTTAATTCTTCTTTGATGGGAGTTAGTAAGGTATTGAAACTTGATGCGATCGCATTTGGAGTAAGATGTTCTAAATGATTAGTTTGGGATTTTAACTGCTGTATCAGAATACTATCATCAGATACGATCGCTTTTTGTATTGCCAAAGCAATATTATCAGGAGTCAAATTACTGACAGAAGCAATAGAATCAGTGACTATCTGTAAACTATCAGCAACTTCACTCAAAGAAGAATTGTCTAAACGAGATAAGATTTGCTGTGGTGATTCTATAAAGGCAATATCACTTAATTTTTTTCTTAATTTATTTCTGGTATCCTGTCTTAATTTTCTGCCAATGGCTAACAGAATCATCATGATACTGGCACTACCTAAACCGGCTAAAGAAGTGGAAAAAGCAGTTTTCATCCCAGAAAGTAAAGTGGTTGATGCTTCTAACAAATCTTGAGTGTCTTTAATATTAGCAATTCCCACTTTTTGTAAACCAAAGGTTATACCTAAAAAAGTTCCCAAAATACCTAAAGCAGTCAATAAAGTGGGAGCAAAATAAACTGGGCTAGGAGGTATTGATTTAGTTAAGATAGTGGGATAATTACATAAAATAAAAGAATTATTTTTTTGCTTAGGAAAAAATTCTGCTCCTGAATTATCCCCTTCTAAATATTTCATTAAATATGAAAATAAACCTTGAAATTTACTTTCACAATCATTCAATTTAATAGTTTGATTACTTTTATTTTTCTCTAAATAATCTATAAATATACTAGCTAATTGACAATCTTTTTGTAAATAATTAATAATAGCAAAAATTTCTATAATTAATAAAATTAAAGCTATCAATAAAATAAAAAAAGGATTGCCAATGAACAGAGTAATTAAATTAATCATATTAGTTTGAATAAAATGTAAAAATAGAACTTAGAACAGAGAATTTAGAACTCACTGAAAAATAAATTGCTAAGTTAAGATGCATTTAGGGAGCCTATTTTATGGATAGAAAAAAATGGTAAAAATACGATTCTCCCCGACTCCCTTCTCCCCTGCAATCTGAACGATAAATTTAGTGAATCCAAACTTATCTCCCGTACAAAGTTCATAAAGACTATTTATAAATGTTGGTGTTAAACAATTTAAGCATAAAGTTTAGCTATTTCATTTAAACTTTTAACTTTAATACCATCACCTTTGGCTGAGACTTCCCAATCATTATCAGTGCGACAAATTTCAGCCATAATCATTCCTGTTTGATTTTGATAACCACTTCCCGAAAGACTATAACGAGCAATTTCTTGATTATTTTTAAGATCAACTAAACGCACAAAGGCATTAGATACTTGAGCAAAATTTTGTTTTCTACCAGCGGCATCATAAATATTGACGACAAATACAAGTTTATGAATGTTAGTAGGAATCATCGATAAATTAACTTTAATTTGCTCATCATCTCCCTTTCCTTTTCCTGTTAAATTATCTCCCATATGAGTGATAGCAGAAGAAAAATGGCGTAAGTTACCAAAATAAATCATATCGCCTTTAGATGCTAATTTATTGTTATTATTTAAGCATAAAACAGAAGCATCTAAGTCAAAATCAGCGGTGAATAAACCACCTAAAAAACCTCCTTTTTTAGAGGCAACATCCCAACCTAAACCACACATTAATTGTTCTATTTTGGGAGCTTCTTTTTTCAAAGAAATTCTTTGTCCTTTTTGTAATTGAATGACCATAATAATATTCTAAAATTCAGTAGTGATTGTCAGATATTCGGGATACTTGTTAATTATTAATTATGATTGGTAGCGATTTAATAATGCTTGTAAACCTCCTTGATAACCTGCACCAACAGCATTCATTCGCCATTCGCTATTTTTGCGATAAAGTTCTGTCATAATTAAAGCAGTTTCGAGCGAAAAATCTTCTTCTAAGTCATAACGTAAAACTTCATCTTTCGTTTCGACATCAACCAATCTAATAAAGGCATTAGATACTTGACCAAAATTTTGTTTTCTTTTATTAGCTTCGTGAATGGTGACTGTGATTACAATGCGATCGACATCTGAGGGAACTTTACGTAAATCAACTATAATAACTTCATCATCCCCTTCACCTTCTCCAGTAAGATTATCACCCATATGCTTGACTGACTTTTCAGGATCTGGACTGGTAGTATTGTTATAGAAAATAAAATGCTGATCAGAAATTAATTTTTCATTGGAGTTAAGTAAAAAAACAGAAGCATCTAAATCAAAATCAGTCCCTGTATCAGTAGCATTAATATCCCAACCCAAACCAATAAAGGCGGCTGTTAATCCTGGTGCGACTTTATCAAGGGAAACCCTTTGTCCTTTTTTTAATGAAATTGCCATGATTTTAAGAGATTTACTTGGACAGTTCTATTCCATTATTATGACTAAAGTTGTCATTAAGAAACTTTTTGAAAAGATTTTTTACTTTAGTTGCTTTAAAAATTAGTCCCTTTTTTAGCAATATGGCAAAATTGAGAATTGAGAATTGCCTATATCCACATTTTTGCGGTCATCAAAATAATAAAGAATAACTAGTAGAGCATCAATTTTGTTTTGAGGGATAGGCCGTCATATTCAAAACACTTTCGCTTCAAACATATAGCAAAGAACAAAGATTAAAATCTCGACACAATAATACTTTCAGAAATTATCAATATCCTAATCAACTCGTTCTCTGCTATATAAGCAATAAAATTGCTTTATTGTCAACTAGAACTCCTAATCCCGAATTTGTACAGGCATAATCAAATAAGTCATTTGCATACCACCAACCGGAGTTGCAATTACAGGTTGAGTTACACCATTAAATTGAAATTTAATCTCATTAGTCGATAAAGCTTTCAAACCATCCATTAAATAACGAATATTAAAACCAATTTCAAAATCATCACCGATAATTTCTGCGTCAATAGATTCTTTGGCATTGCCTAATTCTTTCGCTTCTACAGAAACATTCACTTGTTTGCTTTCAGTATTTAAGCTAAATTTAACTAAATTGTTTTTTTGATCAGTTAAAACAGAGACTCTTTCCAAACTATCAATTAAAGCCTTACGCTCAATGACGATCGATCTTTCAAAACTTTTGGGAATAAGCTGATTATAATTAGGATAAGCACCATCTAATTTACGACTGGTTAAATGCTGTGTACCTAATTCAAACACAACTTGTCCTTCATCTACATACAAAGCCATAGAGTCTTCTTCTTTACCCATCGCCATAATTTTTTCTAATTCCCTTAAAGCACGAGCAGGAATGGTAACAGTAAAATTTTGTTCTTCTGTGATGGGATTTTCGGTTTCGGTTTCGTCTTCGTCTTCTTTTTCTTCAATGGTTTTGACTACAGCTAAACGATGACCATCAGTAGCAGCAAACTCTAAACTATCTAGCTGACGCTTAAGATGTATCCCTGTTAATATCTGTTTCGTTTCGTCACTACTAGCAGCAAATAATGAACCTTTTAAACCTTCACTTAAAGCAGGAATACTTAAATAAAATGCCTCTTCTTTTTCTATAGTGGGTAATTCTGGATATTCATCGGCTTTGACTCCCCGTAATTGAAATTTTCCTGATAAAGAATTCAAGCTCACTAAAGGATTTTCATCTAATTCATCTTCTTCATACTCTAAGACTATTTGCCCTTCAGGTAAACGAGTGATAATATCATTGAACAATTTAGCGGGTAAGGTTATGACTCCTCCTTCTTCGACTTCTGCGGAAAAAGTGGTACGCATGCCTAAGCTTAAATCAAATCCAGTTAAAGTTATTTGGTTTTTATCTTCGTCAGCAACTAATAAGACATTTGCCAATATGGGATGAGTGGGGCGACTTGGCACAGCACGACTTATTAAGGATAAGTTATTTTTTAAATCTACTTGCGAACAGACTATTTTCACGGTATTTTTTCGACTTTCTTGTTGAACCTTACATTTTAAGTTTTATTGTACTTAAAAACAGAAGATTTTTTTATGATCAGTAAAATCTTTAGAGAAAAATACATATAATTGAATCAATTATCAATTCTTAAAAATATTCATGAATTCCCGATCAATAATATCTGAAATTAAAAAATGTACTGAAAAATTGACAGATAAATTATCTAATATAGATGAACATTTGCGAGAAAAAGAATATGTATAAAAATTGTCGAAATTGTTGACATTAGTGGTTGAGGTGTTAATCAAATATCAAATAAAAGAGTTTAGCTATAATGAAATCCAAGTAAGTGTTATAAAAATAGCAACAGAACGTCAATCTCGTTGGTATATTACTTCTCAATCAAAAAACAAAGATGCTTTAAATGAAAAAGATATAGCTAAATATTGTTATCAAAACATGAAAAATATAAATTTTTTTATTGATCATTTATGTCGTCAAATTAATAAGGTTGTAAATACAAAAAAAAATCAATTAGAAAATGAGGAAAAATTATATAATGAGTCTATGTCTGCCATAGAAACGAGTACACAAGATCTCGAAAATTTGCTTAATATTGAATTACCTGAACAACTTAAAAAATATAGTTAATAATTCATTTTTTAATTAACCTCTCACCAGAGTATGTGCCGCAGCAAGAAGAGTTTGGGTATAAGGATGTTGAGGATTATTAAATATTTCTTGGGTTTCTTCTATTTCTACTATTTTACCTCCATTCATCACTGCAATTCGATCGCATAAAAAACGAGCCACGGTAAGATCATGGGTAATGAATAAATAAGTAAGATTAAATTCTGCTTTTAACTCTAAAATCAAATCTAACACTTGAGCTTGAACTGTCGCATCTAGCATACTGACAGGCTCATCACAGATGACTAATTTGGGTTGAGTAATTAAAGCACGAGCAATGGCGACTCGTTGTTGTTGTCCTCCTGAAAGTTCGTTAGGATAACGATTGTAATATTCTTTGGGATCTAATCCTACTCGTAGTAACATTTCATCTACTCGCTGACGATTTTCCATCGCATTACCCATATTATGAATAATTAAAGGTTCAGTTATCGCTACTCCGATGGTCATTTTCGGATTAAGACAAGCGTGTGGATCTTGAAAAATCATTTGTATTTCACGACGCAAAGAGCGAATTTTTCCTTGATTGAGACTGCTTAACTCTTGATTTTCAAATAAAACTTGACCACTGGTAGGGCGAATTAATTGCAAGATAGTACGGGATAGAGTACTTTTTCCACAACCAGATTCACCCACTAAACCTAAGACTTCTCCTTCCCAAATTTGTAAATTGAGATCATCAACGGCTTTAATACTTTGGGCTTCTTTACCGAATAGTTGCTCAATGAAATTGACAGAAAGAGTATAGTATTGTTTGAGATCTTTTAATTCTAATAAAGGAGTTTTTTCATGGGTATGGCTATCCCTTTTATTTTTGCTTTCTTGATGTAGATGAAAAGCGGCATTTAAAAGCGATTGACTGTAGGGATGTTGAGGAAAGTTCATCACTTCCTTAACTTCGCCAATTTCCACCAATTCTCCTCGATACATTACCCCAATGCGATCGCAATATTTCCCAACCATTCCCAAATCATGGGAAATGAGTAATAAACCCATATCTCTATCTCGGCATAAACTAGTTAATTCAGCTAAAATTTCATTGGCAATGGTGACATCAAGACTGGTAGTTGGTTCATCAGCAATGATTAATTTTGGATCTAATAATAAGGCTAATGCGATCGCAACTCTTTGACGCATACCACCACTAAATTCATGGGGATATTGGTTAAATCTATCAGCAGGAATTTTAACTGTAGCGAGGGTTGCTAAGACTTTTTCTTTCGCTTGGTTAGATGATAAATCTGGTTGATGGGCTTTTAAAGTCTCTAAACAATGATTGCCAATGGTCATTAAAGGATCAAGTCTGGTCATGGGATCTTGAAACACAAGTGCTACAATCTCACCACGTAGTTTTCTTAAAGCGACATCATCATAATCAAAGATATTTTCTCCCTTAAATAAAGCTTTGCCTTTAACTACACTTTTGCGAGGTAATAGTTGCATTATCGCCCTGCCTAGAGTTGATTTACCACAACCTGACTCCCCCACCAATCCGATGATTTCTCCTGCATTTAAGTCGAAGGAAACGTCATTAACAGCCCAATTAGGAGTCTGTTGCTCATGGTTAATAGTTGGGTATGCCACCTGAAGATTATTGATGCTGAGTAGGGGAGAGTTCATGGCAAATGAGGGGGGAATAAATTACTTCAACATATTGTATAGCAAATAATTGAGAATTGAGAATTGAGAATTGAGAATTAATTTTCGACAACTGATTAGATCTTTAATACAAAGCCTTTATAACAAAAGCGGGCAATTGAATTAAAGGTTTGAGGGATTCGACCATTATGGCTTGTGTTGGAGGAGAAAAAGTGAATGTATCAGCTTCGATAAATGGATTTTTAGCTTGTTGTGTGATTTTTTCAGTGATGACTATTTCCTTATCACCAACTTTACCCTGAAATGTTATTTGCTCAATGATAGCCCGATCAGGATTAACCAAAATATTTACCTGAAAGATTTCTTTATTCTGGGTAAATTCGTAGTTATAAGAATGATAGACAATATTATCGATCGTCTCAAGACTATGTTCAAAATTTTTGATATCACTATCTTTAATCAGATCATCATTTGATGAAACCAAAAATACTCCCAAATCAGAAAAAATGCTGGCAGGAGATGACTTAAACATTTTTACAAATGACAAAGCATGAGTTTTCAATCCCAAATATAGACTTATATTTTCTAATTGTTGAGAGTTATCCTTGTTGTTAACCACATATTGGTTTAAGTCTGGGTTATAAATCCAATACTTGTTACTATTTGCAATCAATGTCAGTTTCTTTGGTTGTTGATCTGAATTGGTAATCACAATCTCCGAACGTAATTTATCATCAGATGTGGCTATTGTTTTTGTCTGTATGGAAACGTCAGAACTTTCATTAGCTTTAGTCATCGTCATCTGAATGTCTGAAGATGTTTGATAACTATCCCTTGGCTTTAAATTAGCAATTGTTTTAGCTAACAGAGTTAAGTCTGTTTCATTATTTGAAATTTTGGCAAAAGATTTTTCTGCTTCCTGAAAATTTTCTACAAGGACAAAAGTAAAACCTCGCAACAACCAAGCATGTTTATAATTAGAATCGATCGCAATAGCTCTATTATAAGATTTGATCGCCTCTGGGTATCTTTTTAAATTACTTAAGCTTAAACCTCGTTCATGCCAAGCTTCTTTATCATTCGGATTTATGGCAACAGTCCGATCATAAGATGCGATCGCTTCTAGATATTTTGCCAAACTATTTAGGGCTAAACCTTTGTTGTACCAAGCATCGGTATAATTCGGATTGATGGCAATAACTCGATCATAAGATGCGATCGCTTCTGAGTATTTTTCCAAATTGTAGAAAACCACACCTCGATTATTCCAAGCATCTTGATAACTAGGATCAATGGCAATAGCTTGATCATAAGATTTGATTGCATCATCGTAGAATTCCAAATTTCTGAGTGCCAGACCTCGATTATACCAAGCATAAACGTGATTAAAATCGAGATCAATAGCTCGAACGCAAGATGTGATTGCATTTTGGTAACTTTTCATCTCTATCAATGACGAACATTTATTATTCCAAGCATCTTTATAATTAGGATCGATGGCAATAGTTCGTTCATAAGATGCGATCGCTTCTGGATATTTCTCTAAATTTTCTAAGATTACACCTTTGTTGTACCAAGCGTCTTTATAATTAGAATCAACAGCAATAGCTTGGTCATAAGATGCGATCGCTTCTGAATACCTTGCTAAATTATCTAAGGCTACACCTCTGTTGTACCAAGTAATAGAATCATTGGGATTAATCGCAATAGCTCGATCACACGCGTTGAGCGCTTCCTCTCTAGTTAGTTTGTAACAACGTTCAGTCCAGTAATCAAGCTCAAAAGATTTTTTAACTGATAATTTACCACTAGCTTTACTAGGAGAATATATGATTACAAAAAAAAAGCGATCGTTGTAATTCTCCGCCAATTTAATAAACGTAAAAACATAATAATTTAAAGATTTAAAGATTTAAGGATGTAAGATTAAATGACTTAGGTCATTTTGAGAAATGAAAATGCCCCTAGTTCCTAATTTTGGGTGAAAAAGAGAAGAAAGCTCCCCAAACTTGGGGGATTTATGGGGCTTTAATCTGAGCTATTTATACCTCATTTACACGGGAATTACTATATAATTTATCTCTGTTGACAATATATTTTTTAAAAAGATAACTAAATATTAGTCAGTATCAAAATAATTTTTATGAAAAAAAATAAGAATTCTTATTTTTTTTCTAATTCCTGATTAATAAATCAAATTATACAATTTTTCAGTCTAATTATCCCAAACTTTAGACATAAATTATGAGATAATGTTTGTTGAGTTGAGATAACATTTTATTAAACAAATTATAAAATAATAGGCTGTTAATATGCTCAGCAAAACCATTAAATCTGAAATTAAAAGACTATCTGAAGAAGAATCGATCGATAGTTCTATACTCGAACAGTTTGCAAATTTTATTGTTATAAATAACAACGAAACTGGACAAGCAAATAAAGGTAGTAGAAAAAAACCTTTAAAAATGGCAGAAATTAAAATCTCGACATAATAATACTTTTAGCAATCATCAATGTCCTGAGCAACCCATTTTCTGCTATATCGTATGCTGAGAAAAACTTTCATTGCTTTATTCGTATCAGCTTAAAATAAAATTAACAAGGTAGGGTATGGTAACAACTTTATTGGTTAAATTGACACCAGCACCACTGCTTACATCTGTTTCTGTGTTTCTGTTTCTAACTATGGCTATAGAAAAGTCTAGATTTCTTATCGTTATTAAAGTTCTCCTTGATAACCTTGTAAGTTTTCTGGATTCATACCACTTAAAATAGTAGTTGCTTGTCTTTTGATTTTTTCGGTTCCCTGCACGATTATTAAATACTTACCAGCATCAAGACGATTGCGGTAAGGCAAAGCTTCTCCACTGCCTTCGGCTAAACTAATACCTCCACCCACAAAAACACTCCCCATCGCACCACCGATCGCACCGAGAATACCACCTATAATATGATTAAAAGGTACACCAGCCCAACCAAAAGTATCGATTGTGGTGATAGCATCAAAGGTAAAACCACCAAAAAAGCCGAAGGGTATTAACCAATAAGCCATACGGATAGCTCCTTTTTTCGCTTCTACATTAGGATCAATAAAACCAAATTCATCTGCGTCTTTATATCCTCTTCCTAAAATCGAAATTTGTTTAGTGGGAATGTCAGCCTTCTCTAAACGAGTATAAGCCTCTTCTGCTTGAATGCGATCGCTCAATACTGCTATTAAATAATTCATATTGAAATATTATCTATAAAAATAAGGTTAAAGATTGCTTCGGTAATTAATTATCGTCGATCAAGATTACCCAATCAAGATAATTATAATTGTTGTAATAATAGTGATAATCAATTAATTATCAATATCGAACGATGGGAAATAACTGAATTTCTTTTCTCCTTTCGAGAGGCTCTGAAAGCTAAAGGTTTTCTAGAATATCTTCCCACTTTGATGATAATAGAAAAATAGACTGATCTTAAGCCATCGAAGCAACTTAATGGTACTGAATCCTGATGAATAAAAACGCTCGACGAATTCTTATTTTTGCATTGTTTGTGGTCTCACTTTTGCCTGTAGGCTTATTCATTCCCTATTATAAAGGTATCTATTTAGCTCTCCAGCAATACCATGTACACGGGCTTGCTCTGTGCTGGCTAGGCTCCTATGTACTTGCCAATTTATGCGCACCTGGATTCATGCAGGGAGCAGAGGACAAAATAAAGTACGAGAATAGAGGAGCCAAAGAGATAGCTACCCTTTATTTGAGCGTGATGATGATCACCTTTTTTGTACTTGTGGTGATTATGTTTATTCTCTGGTGCATTGGTTGGTTAATGTATTTTATAGACATTTTCTTTGATTGGTTGAAATATCGTACATTAGATATACTGTCTACAATTTTTTTTACTAATCTCCAAACTCTCGCAAAATGATTTTATCATTGCTCCAATTGAAAAGGTGGGCAAATGTCCACCTCTTCATTCTCAATTAATTTATCCAGCTCGTTTATAAGCCTCATCTAAAACTTCAGATAAAGTAGGATGAGCATGAATATTAAATGCTAAATTGCTCACTACTTCGCGACGGGCGATCGCATTAGCCGCTTCTTGGATTAAATCTGAAGCATGAATACCAATAATATGTACACCCAACAACTCTCCCGTATCTTCACGATAAATAACCTTAGCGATACCATCAGTTTCTTTTTCCGCTAAAGCCTTGGAGTTGCCTTTAAAAAAGCTTTTAACGGTCTTAATTTTAAAACCTTCTTTTTCACCTAATTCTTTGGCTTGGGGTTCGCTTAAACCTACATAGCTTATTTCTGGGTGAGTAAAAGCCGCCGCTGGTATAGCACGATAATCGATCGTCTGATCATGACCACAAATATTTTCCACCGCAACCACGCCTTGTCCAGAAGCAGCATGGGCTAACATCATTTTACCGTTAGCGTCTCCCACAGCCCAAAGATGAGGAATGGCTTTACCATCTTTTAACACTTGCATCTTATCGTTTACAGGAATAAAGCCTCTTTCGGTTTCTATCCCCACATTTTCTAGACCCAGATTTTTGGTAGCAGGAATACGCCCTGTGGCAACTAAACAAGCATCAACTTCTAACACTTCCACTACTTCTTTAGTTTTAGCATCAGTTAACTCGATCGTCACAGGAGTTCCCGGAGTTATTTTAGTAGCGAACACTCCTGTATAAGTTTCGATATCACGAGTTTTGATTAAAACTTTCTCCGCAATTTTAGCAATATCAGGATCGAAAGTAGGCATTAATTTATCCATTGCTTCAATCATGGTAATTTCGCTACCCAAAGCCGTATAAACATCGGCAAATTCCAAGCCAATATAACCGCTACCAATAATGGCAATCCAATCGGGTAAAGATTCTAATTTCACCGCTTGATCGCTAGTATAAACCGTTTTGCCATCAACTTCGATTCCTCTAGGTACGAAAGGAACAGAACCCGGACAAAGCATAATATCTTTGGCTTTAATGATTTTTTCTCCATCATCAGCCAAGACTTGTATCTTTTGAGGTGCGAGGATTTTTCCCCATCCTCTAATAATATCGACCTTTAAACGAATTAGACTATTAGTTAGATCAGATTGAATTTTACTGACTAAGTTATTAGCATGATCTGCGATCGCTTTTCGTTCAAAAGTTACTCCACCAACATTTACTCCCATTGACTGTAAATGTTCATTGTGGGAAAGTTCTCGCACTTTTCCTGAAGCGGCAAGGAGTGCTTTAGAAGGAATACAACCACGATTTACACAAGTACCACCCATATCTTTGGCTTCGATAATGGCAGTTTTCAGACCAGATTTTACAGCGTGTAATGCCGCACCATGACCGCCAACACCTGCACCAATAATAACTAAATCATAATCGAATTGTTCACTCATTATATTTTTACTTTACTTTATTAATTTTTAATATAGCGTTTCTCAGATTTATGAGCTACGAATAATTTGCCTGAAACGATTATAAAACAAGCATTTTATTTATAAGTTCATAATTCATACTTTCTGAGTGGGGCTATAGACATAACCTTCTATATTGTAAAAGCCAAGTGATATTTAGGGCAAAATCTGAATAATAATAAAAAAGCAAAGGGTAAAACGAAATCTTAAACCATAGTTGTTCGATTATTATTTGTCAAGACTTAATAGCTGCTCAATTATCAGCTAAGAAACATTTAGGTTGCCTATTTTATTGATAGGAAAAAAGGTGAAAATATTATTCTTCCAACTCCCTTTTCTCCTGCAATCTAAACGATTAATTTAGGGGATTTGTGGGATAAAAATACTATTTATTAAAACCCACATTCCGCAGTAAGAGAAATAATTGTTATTATCAAATTTTCAAAAATAACTTTTTTGTCATAAATAGTCAACTTTACTATTTATGAGAAACTTAATATGTCTTTATCAACACTTTTCTTTATTTATTGGCATCATAAATTTACACTCATTTACTTGAGTTTCTTTTTCTTTTATTTTACTTTTTTCTGATTTTTTCTTTATATTTGATGATATTTTATTTTCTTTTTTAATTGTTTTATCTCTACCTGTATCTCCTCTTGACTTTTGTTCTTATTCTTACTCAAGTTTTTCTGTTTTGATTCTATTTTTTCTCTTTCTTTTTTGATATTTTTCTCTAATTTTAATAAATCTGATTCTTTTCTCTTTTCACTTTCTATTACCAACCATCTTTGTTCTATTCCGTGATAATTTACTTTTTGTTCTTGATATTTATATCCTGGTTTTTCCCACTCTATCCATTGATTCTCTTTACTTACTTTGATAATTCTTTCTGTTGCTTTTTTGATGGTCATTGGGACTCTACTTATCCATGATAATTCTTTCATTTTCTGTAGATTATCACTAGTAAAAAGTGAGCTATCTGCTACATATTTTGTTTTCACATTAATATTTTTTTGATAGCTAGAGATTAAATCAGGCAATCCTTTTTTATCTGATTCGTTCCCCGAACCTATCTTCATAAATGTAGGTATGTCCCCATCATTTGACACCATTATTTTGATTAAAAATTGGTTTAAATCTGGTCTTTTATCTTTAGAATAGCCATGAGTTATATTAATAATATTTTCTCCCTCTTGATTATCACAATTATAATTACCTTGAACTGATATTGAACTATAATCCAAGTGACTAAATTCTGTTGATAGTTCGAACTTTTTGATGGTATTTAATCCAATTTTTGTCCATAATAATTCCAGAGAATTATCATGGAGAGCATCCATTACTCTTCCTATTTTATCATCGTTAATATATTGACTTTTAATACCATTACCTAACAATTTTTCCACCGGTTTATCATCAAAAAAGTGAGGAAAAAGATATAGAGGCTTAGATAAAAATCCCAGACCATTAATAATAATGGCTTTAACAATTTGACCAGCAGAAATTTTTTCTCGTGGATGTTTTGGAATAATAGAATCAACGATATTTTCCAGTTCTAAATCGTCGATAATACCAGCGATAATACCAAAATGATCTAGATTTTGAGTTTGGATAGAATGGTTCATTAGGGGAAAATAATCAAGACAATAACTTATGATCATTATGGTCTTTATTTCCTTGAAGTGAACTAAGTATATATAGTTGGTTTAACTTCCTACAATTTTATCTGCGGAATGCAGGTTTTAATAAAGATGAGAATCGATATATTTATAACGATTAATTATCTCAATGTTAGTATTTTTTCGTAACTTTAATGAGCTAATTTATTTTCTAATTCAGTAATACGAGCTTGCAAAGGTGCAATAATTTGATCAACTTGGGCTTGGGAATATTTACGAGGAATATATTTAGGACAATTCCAATCCCAAGCCTCAACTCTAATTAAAATTGCTCTTTGTGCTTCCACATTAGTATCAGATGTTTTCAATTGTTCGATTAAATTATAATCGTCTAAAATAACTTTTGCTCGTCCCCAAATTTTCAAACGACGTTGATTTGCATAATCCATCAAAAACAAAAAAATTCGATCGTCAACAGATAGATTCCCAATCGTTAAATATTGGCAATTACCGACAAAATCAGCAAAACCTAAAGTTTTTTCATCAATAATCTTCAGAAAACCCGATTTTCCCCCTCTAAACTGAATATAAGGCCAACCATTTTCATTGCTTGTACCTAAATAAAAACTATCACGAGCTTTGATAAATTCTGCCACACGGGGAATAAGTGAATCATTTTCTGGACCACTTTCCTCCATACGGGCATACATCTCACGAGAACCATATTTATCCTGAAAAGCTTTTACAGAAGGGGTAAAAGCAATCTTAGTAAACTTACGAGGCATAATCTTCCTCCCTAACAATTCACATTACTTGCCAAAATTAGTTGGCAACATTCAATAATTCTTAGTTCTTAGTTCTGAATTTTTAGTTCCTAAATACCTAGCATAGCAACAAAACCAGATAAATTTTTCACTTGATCGAGCCATGCTAATACATTAGGATAGCTATCAAGAGATATTTTGCCATCACGAGCTAATGCAATATAAGGAAAAACTGCAATATCGGCAATAGTAGGACGTTCAAACTCCAACCAATTTCGCCCTTGCAAATGTTGATTAAGTAAATTCAGAATAAAATGCGATTTCTCTTCAGCTCGTTCAATATTAATACTTGTTGCCCCAAATAAGTGATAAAGTCGAGCATTCTCTAGTCCTTGACGGACTTCTCCCGCCGTCGTCGATAGCCAACGTACTATTTTGCTTAAAGACTCAGGTTCCATTGGTAGCCAATCTTCATTACCGTATTGACGAGCAAGATAAGTAAGAATAGCTTGAGCATCTGATACCACAATATCATTATCGACTAAAGTTGGTACTTGTCCAAAAGGATTGATTGCTAAAAATTCTTCTTGTTTATGCTCTCCTTTCATTAAATCGATTCGGACAAATTCATATTTAATATCTAATAGGGAAAGTAATAACTTCGCTTTATAAGTATTACCAGAAAGCTCGTGTCCATATAATTTAATCATTTATTTACCGAATGTTCATTGTTATCTGATGGGGATATCTTCTTGCTATTAAGATTCTCTAGACTTAAGAAATATTGACGATTTTTATTCTTTTAACTTATTTGTATATAAATGTGAACAAGCACTGGTAAAGCTTTGCTCTGATAGTAAAACAGCATGGTTTGTCTGACATTTACTGATTATGGACAGCTTGATGGAGTTGTATCACTTTTAGCGATCGCAGTCAAGAATCACACCGAGAATTCACGAATTTAAAGTATAATCAGCTAAAATAAAAATAGCGAGTAAAAATCTCAAAATCAAAAAATTAAGTTATTATCAAAACACTAAGAATATATTTCTAAAAATAATTTTAAAAGTAAACCTGCCCGATATATTTCAATTATTATGATAGATGCACAAAACCGTTTACGAAATGAATTTCTCAACACACAAGTAATTACGAAAAATACAGGAAAAAGACTAGGAGTAGTTAAAGAAGTCTTAGTTGATGTAGATAGAAGAGAAGTAGTGGCTTTTGGTCTAAGAGATAACCGCCTGGCGATGACTGGAATACCAAAGTATATGTACATCAATAGTGTGTCTCAGACAGGTGACGTAATGTTAGTAGAAGATGAAAATGTTATTGAAGATGTAGATATAGATTTATATAGTGCTGTCATTAACTCAGAAGTCGTTACAGAAACAGGTGAACCCTTAGGCAAAGTCAGAGACTTTCAATTTAATCTCGAAACTGGAGAATTAAGTGCTTTAACTATTGCAATTATCGGTTATCCTCAAATTCCTGAACAATTAATCAGTACTTATGAACTTTCTGTTGAGGAAATCGTCAGTAGTGGACCAAATCGAATCATTGTATTTGAAGGAGCAGAAGAAAGATTAACTCAAATGACAGAAGGTGTATTAGAAAAATTAGGTATTGGTCGTCCTCCATGGGAAAAAGATGATGAAGATCTGTATTATACCCCTACCACAGCCCCAGAAAATCAGTTACCAACAGGTATTCCTGTTCGTCCAGTCGCACCTCCATTGCCCAAACGTGAACCTGTAATGGAAGAAAATTGGAACGATGAACAATGGGAAGAAGAAAGACCAATTGCTCCCCCACCAATGCGTCGTAAAGCAGCACCCATTCCTTATGAAGAAGAAGTTTCTCTAGAAGAAGATGTGTGGGATGAAGGAGATGATAACTATCGTCCTCAACGAGTTAATATTCCTCAAAAACAAGCGATGCCCGAATACGAAGAATATTAAAAAACAATTATTGAAAGTAATTATATTTATTTTTCATCTCCCTTCAGAAGGGAGATTTTTCTTTATATGTGGCAATCTTTAAGACTTCTGAGAATAAATAACCATTTACTGTTAAGTATGTCTGATGTATTCCATAACGAAATACAAAGTAAAACACCTTTACATTTCTTAAAATATCTGTCATTATGTATACATACACACAAGATGTGTTACCTGCTCAAACGCGGGTTTTGTACCTCGAAAATTTAATCGCAATCATAAAAATATGACTACCACTTTACATCAACAACAGCAGTCATCTGCTTGAAAACAGTTCTGTCAGTGGATCACTTCGACCAACAACCGCT
The DNA here is from genome assembly GCA_011088145.1 of Cyanobacteria bacterium MH1_Bin12. Taxonomy (GTDB): domain Bacteria; phylum Cyanobacteriota; class Cyanobacteriia; order Cyanobacteriales; family Cyanobacteriaceae; genus JAALKG01. Next base: position 22,377 of record JAALKG010000024.1, read on the forward strand.
TATATGTCGGTTGGTTTGGTGTGTTAATGATCCCTTGTCTATTAACTGCAACCACTTGTTTCATCATCGCTTTCGTCGCAGCTCCTCCCGTTGATATTGACGGTATTCGTGAGCCTGTCGCTGGTTCTTTATTATACGGAAACAACATCATCTCTGGTGCAGTTGTTCCTAGTTCCAACGCTATCGGTCTACACTTCTATCCTATCTGGGAAGCAGCTTCCTTAGACGAATGGCTATATAATGGTGGGCCTTACCAATTAGTAGTATTCCATTTCTTAATCGGAATCTTCTGTTACATGGGTCGTCAGTGGGAATTATCCTACCGTTTAGGAATGCGTCCTTGGATCTGTGTTGCATACTCTGCACCAGTATCTGCGGCAACAGCTGTATTCTTAATCTACCCTATCGGACAAGGTTCTTTCTCCGACGGTATGCCTTTAGGAATTAGTAGAACCTTCAACTTCATGTTCGTGTTCCAAGCAGAACACAACATCTTAATGCACCCTTTCCATATGCTTGGAGTAGCTGGTGTATTTGGTGGTTCTTTATTCTCCGCAATGCACGGTTCATTGGTAACCTCTTCTTTAGTTCGTGAAACAACAGAAATCGAATCTCAAAACTACGGTTATAAATTCGGTCAAGAAGAAGAAACCTACAACATCGTAGCAGCTCACGGTTATTTTGGTCGTTTAATATTCCAATATGCGTCTTTTAATAACTCACGTGCGTTACACTTCTTCTTAGGAGCATGGCCTGTAATCGGTATTTGGTTCACAGCAATGGGTGTAAGTACCATGGCATTCAACTTAAACGGTTTCAATTTCAACCAGTCTATCTTAGATAGTCAAGGTCACATAATTGGAACTTGGGCAGACGTATTAAACCGTGCCAACATCGGAATCGAAGTAATGCACGAACGTAATGCTCACAACTTCCCATTAGATTTAGCATCAGCGGATGTAGTTTCTGCACCTGTAATTAATGGTTAATTCTAATTCAATTTATATTCGGTTGTGATTTCAAACAATGACAACTAAATAATAAATAAAAAACACTCTCTAGAAATAGGGAGTGTTTTTTTGTGCTTTTTTAGTTTGATGATTGTAGCAAACTAAATTATTCGTTAGCTTGCTTTTTGCTCTGCTTCTCAAAAATATAGCAATTACCATGTAAATGAGGTACGAATGCCTTAGATCCTACATTCGGCAGGTTAGCTAACATAGTAAATAATATTTTTGACAGTTAGGGCTGAGAAAATCTAAAATCAGTCTTTGCCTCTCCCTAAGTTTGATCTGTGTTTTAACTCCATTAACCCAAACTAGATGAACTGAGAGAAAACACTGAAGTAGCCAACGTAATGTTGGTCGAGCGCTCGGTTGTCCTTTTTGAACTGGTAGAGTTTGTTCACAGTCCTCTAGGCTTTGTCGGATTTGTCTTTGTCCTAAAGAATAAACTAATAAAGCAAGTCCCATGATCATCATCAAAACCATAATTCTTTTTTCCGATTTGATCGGGAGCAGGTCAAATTGTCTGAACGAATGAACTAATCATCAAAAATGTACTATAGTGTGAATAAAAGAACAAAAAATTGTAGTAGAGAAATTGAAATTAGTAGACCATGACTCCAGAAGCACAAGAACAACTTAAACAACATGTTGAAGCTATTGCTCAAATTCTATACGAAGATAGTTCCTCTGAAAGTATAAATAGCCTAGAAGCAATTGAAACAACTATTAGAGAAAAAACTTTAGAGTATATCACTCCCGAAATGGGGGTTTTTTTCTCCGAAAAGTCACCAACACAGATGCAGGAAAAGTCAGAGCGATAAAAAGTATCATTGGTAAATTACCCATCAGTGAAAAACAGAGAATTAGATTAAAGGTAAACTGTTACCAAAGAATAAGTTCATAGGTCAGCTTTCCTTTCTCCAAACCGCTCTGATGCAGAAGGATTTGGGTCTGAGTCACCTCTGCGGCTTTTTTACTTGGCAGGGGTTTTTGGATCAGGATGGTTTTGCTGATGTGGGTGACAGCCAATAGTGTTCTTTGCCCTTGTTTGTCTTGAGCACTGGTGGTTCCCCGTAGGGTTTTACCATCGATAGCTGTCCATTCTTGAGTCCCATTGAGTTTTAAACAAAAGCCGAAATGCTTCTCAACCAGAGGGTTAAGGGTATACCAGTCGACCTGAGCCAGCAGCCGAGGTAAATGAGCTCGCGAAATAGGTGTGGCATCCAGAATCCCTGTGATTTGAGCCAACCAATCAATGCGGTTGCGGATCAAGCGGAAAATTCTGGAGGTGTTTGCACATCCAGCCATGATGGCAATCGCGACAGCGCAGATAATGAAGGCGAAGTTATGTCTTTTGCCACGATTGTCACGTGGGTCATGCAGCTGTTCTTTTAGAGTAGTGATGAATGGGGCCGTTTGAGCTGAATCAAGGTTGAGGTTGTGCATTGATATAATCCAGGTAAGCGATAGCCAGGTTTGCAATAGTGAATGAGGCAATCTGCTATCCTACCCCAAAATGGGAGCCAATTTTTATGAGAAAGCCTTGGAGGAAATAGAGGATGATGAGGTGGTAAATTTCGATAACTAGCCATAATTATCGATTCAATCATGTAGTGAGTGTGGGTAGTATGAGTCCACATTATGGCTAAAACTCCATCGGCATTTTGCACATAATTTTTTGCCATTGTCCAATATTGTCCATCTTCGGGGGTATAAATGGGATTGGAGTCACCAGTTGGCTTGGTAACAGATAATTGAATGGCTAAAGGTTGGAGAAGTCCATTATCTTGACGATAATATAATGCGATCGAATCTGTTGTATATTGTGAAGTCTGACCATCTATTTCTTTCAAATTCTCGGTCATTTCTTTTAACATCTCATAATTTGTGATGTAAAGTCGTCCATCTTTTAAGGCTTGTTCATAAGTTTGGTTGGTTAATTTATTGACAACGGTTTTAACTTCCTTAAAATTTTCTGGCAATGGATTTGTTGGTGATAATCCTTCAAAGGTAATTGGATTTATACCCGCAACTCTTTGCAATCCTAAATGTACATCATCATTAAAATCATCTAAAAATTTTTTATCAGGAAAGGGAATACAAGGAATTGACATCCTCCCAGCGTCGGAGACGCGGGATTCCTAAGAAATCTAGAGG
>JAALKG010000180.1 GCA_011088145.1 Cyanobacteria bacterium MH1_Bin12
CTTTATCCCTTGTCCTTTGCTATATGATCTATTTCAAGCTTCCAACCTCAGGGGCTAGTAATTCTCAATTCTCAATAACATCCGTTACTTTAATTGATAACGAAAATTAGCATCACCTTGATAGTTAGTTAATTCTGCTAGTGTTTCCAAAGGAATAGTACCTGCATTGACTTTTCCATCAATTATCCAAGTAGGAAATGCTTGAACACCAACATTTCGGCAACTATCAGGTTGGGCATTTTCCCCACCTTCGGCACATTCAACGTAGTTAATCTTGCTAAATGCTTCTTTGCCAAATAATTGTTTTTGCTCATAACAATGAGGACACCAATAAGCTCCATATTTTACAGCACCAACACTGTTTAAATGTTCAGCCAAAGCTATTTCCGCAGGGCCAGAAACTGTGGTAATTTCCCAACCCTTAGGTGGTTTTGGCTCTCCCAGCGGTTGGGGAATAACTCCTCCTAAAACTGGTTCTGGAGGAACATAGCCAACATTAGCATAAACACCAACTGAACCGACTAAGGTAATTAATGCGATCGCAATTCCTGCGAAGAAAATTTGTCCGATATCATCCCACTCTTTACCAAAGATACCTAATAACAATAAACTAAGGGAAAATAAGGCTGAACCAATACAGTAGTAGCAAACAGTTTGTAGTTCAAAAGCTAAGACATACATTAAATAGGAACTAAAAACTGCCATGGCAAAACCACCAGCAAGGATAAGCCACCAAGTTAAGTCTTCTAATTTTTTTCTTGATTTTTTATCTTTTTCAGGATTAATTAATAATGGGGCTAAGGCAAAGCCAATCATACTCAAATAAGCTAATGCACCAAATAAACTCAATGGTGGACCTGTTTTTCCTTGAGGGTCAAATGGATAAGCATAAGCACTGTCTAAAACTCCACCACAACCAGCAGTAGCCGCATCAACTGTACATGCAACATCTGTTCCTGATAATTTTGTAATGGTTAAATAGGCCGTTAAAATAAAACCTATCACAGCGATTATCGCAATTATAAAACGAGATTGACGATGAATCCAAGGTACATTACGACGACGACGAATCATAGTAGTTAATAATTAATTTAATAGTTAATCTTGAATATAAACAATATTAGTTTTAATTTTTATTATATTCTGATGAAAAGTTGATAGCTAATAGTTAAAAGCTAAATAGGATAATTTATCTAATTTTTTTTGCTCAATTTTTTACCTTTCTTCTGTGCAGACGACATTTCTATCATTGTAGCTTCAACGGTTTCGACAAATTGAGATACCCTACTCGGATCAATAGTTTCGGATATATCTCCATTACGTTTGATAGAACTGGCAACAATTACTCCATCAGCATAATTCATCAAATCACCAATATTTTCCAAAGTTGCACCACTGCCAATTAAAATAGGCGTATTATTCGCGGCTAATTTAGCTAATTCTAATTCTTCCATACTAGGAACTAGACCTGTTGCCCAACCAGATAAAATCACTGCATCAGCTAAACCTCTTTCAATAGTATCTTTGACGGCTACGGTTATATTTGGTGTTCCTAAAGGATGAGCGTGTTTTACTAAGACATCTGCAAATATAGCTATATCTTGCCCTATTTCTTTGCGATATCGTTGAATTTCATGGGCATTACCTTCTATTATTCCTTGATCTGTTGCCATTACTCCTGTATAAACATTGACTCGAATAAAACTTGCCCCTACACAAGATGCGATCGCCAAACTACTACGAGCATCATTACGTAATACATTCAAACCAATGGGTAACATGACTAAACTCATGATGTGATCGACTATCATGGTCATGGCACTAACAACTGCAGGATCAACTCTCTCCTTGGTAAAAGGAGCATCAAAAAAATTTTCTATAATAATACCATCTACTCCACCAGCAGCCAATGCGGTGGCTTCTTGTTCGGCTCTTTCGATAACAGCTTTCAAATTACCTCCCCATCGAGCAGAAGTTGGTAAAGGTAATAAATGTACTACGCCAATAACGGGATTTTTCTTGCCAAAAATTTTTTCAGTTATCATAAAAAGTTAATATATTAAGTCACCTTCACTGAGGTAATTAAATCATTTTATATTGTTGAGTTAATTCAGATATCATTTTACCTTGCGAGGTGCTGTAACATTCTGTGAAATCTTTCTACTTAAAACCAATTAGAGCATAGGTTTTTATTTTAGGTCAGTTTTCTTTTCTAGGGGGGTGATGGGGTGTATCCAATCCGTATATTTAGTACGATCGCTTCGTAAGTTGGGTTTAAGCCTTGAAAGTCTTGAGATATAATCGACACATAAAATATTAACGTAACCCAATACCTTTACGTAATATCAATTATTGAGTTGTGCAGACCTTAATTTCTGTTATGAATTGTTATAATTTTGGGGTAGCAACATTTTTAACTGCGAACTATCTAGTTTTTCCAATCAATTGTTCATCTTTTAAGAAAGTTGTACACAATAAATACGCAATCGAATCTCTTACGAAGAGTTTGCTCTGAGCAATTAGTTCTGTTGGACTTTTTGAACTACTACTTCATTTTTTACGTAACTGCCCAACTCAATTCCATATAACTGTACCTATAATATTATTGTCCATGAATATATCTAAACCTTTTAACATCCCTTTTTTTGTTTGGAAAGGTGCTGGCTTTGTCTCCAAAACCAGTCTTAGTATTCTTTTAGTTGTTGGTTTATTTACCGTTGCCAAAAACACCAGCAATTTCGTTCAAGGTATTACCAATGTCTTTAGCTACCAAGTTACCGAACCCGAAATTAATGATCCTCATCTAATCATCAAACAAATGAATTTAGTGAGTGACTTGACAACGAGTGTTTTCGTTATGGACACCATTGTGCCTACTTCTTCTGCTCGTAAACTCGGTAATATTGTCTTAGGAGAAACTAAATTACTTTATGTTGCCAGAGGAGAGGTAAAAGCAGGACTTGATTTGAGTAAAATTGAGTCTAAACACATCAACATTAACGGCGACAATATTGCCATCAAATTACCATCACCAGAAATACTCGATACTAAAATTGATGTTAGTAATTCTCAAGTATATGACTACGATCGAGGTTTTTTAAATTTAGGGCCAGATATCGCACCACAGTTACAAATTTAAGCTCAACGTTATAGCCTTAACAAAATTCGTCAAACTGCTTGCAAACAAGATATTTTAAATCAGGCCAACGATAAGGCAGTTAGTTTAATTAGTCAGTTAATGACCAATGCTGGATATACCAATGTCAAAGTAATTACGAAGGAAAATAAAAATTGTCTGTGAATAATTGATAATTAATCATTAATGAATAATATTTCGGGAACAGAATTATTTAACTGGTATCAACAAGCACGAAAAACAGCTAATCTAGCTAATATTGAGTTGTTAGAAATTGACATGATTCTCACTGAATTGACTGAATTAGATAGTCTAGCTTTAAAGCTGAAAATCTATCAAGATAAAAAACAAATAAGTAGTCAAGTTTCTTTAGAACAATTAAATAAAATATGGAAATTACGAACTGAAAAACATTATCCGATTCAATATTTAATTGGTCAATGTTATTGGCGTAATTTTTGTTTAAAAGTAACCCCAGATGTTTTGATACCACGCCCAGAAACCGAGTTGATTATTGATTTAGTTCAAGAAATTATTGCACAATATCCTCATTTTGCAGAAGGTAATTTTTTAGATTTGGGAACAGGTAGTGGTTCGATCGCACTTGGTTTAGCAGACACATTTGCTCAAGGTAAAATTTACGCTACTG
>JAALKG010000025.1 GCA_011088145.1 Cyanobacteria bacterium MH1_Bin12
AACCCTGACCGTGATTCATCCCATGGGCATAGCCGTGGGTCTTCTCAAGGAACACCGATAAAATGTTTTAGCTTACAATCATACTGTGATACTATTAATAAGTTTAATACTTAAATACATAATATTGGTTCTGTTAGTTTGGTTGTATTGTGAAGTATTTTATGTATTAGAGTAAATTCTCTAAATTTCATGAAAAATTATAATCCGCAAGACTTTTTCATTTTTGCAGTTGATGATAACTCCATAAATCGTATTTTACTAAAAAAATTGTTACAAAAAGAAGGATATAGAAGCGAAATTTTAGCCAATAGCGAAGAAGTAATACCTTGGTTTGAAAATAATCTTCATAAGGCTGATTTGATTTTATTAGATTTAATGATGCCAAAAATGAATGGCTTAGAATTATATAGAAATTTGAAATTGAATTCCCATTTTAAAGAAGTTCCCGTGATTTTTCTTACTGCCAGTGATGAAAAAGAAGACATGGTACAAGCATTTAATTTAGGTGCAGTGGATTATATTACGAAACCTTATAACAACCAAGAATTATTAGCTAGATTAAAAATCCATCTCGAACAATTCTAATCTTAATGTAGTAATTGTTACAGATCATTTGAACCTAGAATCGCTACGGTGAGACAGGGAGAAGAAGAATGAGAAAATAAATAATAGTACTGAAAAATGTATGAGAATTGAGCAAATACAAGCTTTTGTAGCAGTTAGTGAGACAGGAAGCTTTGGAGGGGCTGCTAAACTATGTGATGTTGCTCAGTCAACTATCAGTCGGCAAGTGCAAAATTTAGAAAGTCACTTGAAAACTAGTTTATTTCATCGTCAAGCCAAGGCAAAGTTAACGGTTGCGGGAGAAAAATTGTTGCCTCATGCTAAACGTATCTGTCAAGAATGGGAAAAGATAGAAGATAAAATTGAACATTTGTTAGAAGGAGAACAATCTGAACTCTGTGTCGCTGGTATACATTCGGTTTGTGCTTATTTTCTACCGCCTATTTTACAAAAGTTTTGTCAAATTCGTCCTCAAGTTCAATTAAGAGTTACCGCATTAGGTAGCGATCGAGCTATAAAGGTATTAAGAGATGGATTAGTAGACATAGCAGTGGTGATGAACAATCGCTATCTTACGTCAACCTCAGATATGGTTATTAAACATCTATATCATGAACAAATTCAAGTACTAGTTTCCCATGATCATCCCTTAGCAAAAAAAGAAAGTGCCATAATTGGTTATTTAGCACCTTATAGTCAAATTATTTTTAAAGACGGCTATGGTATGCAAAGAATGGTACAAGAAGTCTTTACTAATCATGGATATGAGATGGATGTAGCGATGGAATTAAATACCTTAGATGCTTTTCGTGGAGTAATTCGACAGGGAAACTTTATAGCCCTTCTTCCTGAATCCGCATTATTAGAATCAAAATCCGATTCTACTTTAGCAACTGTTCCTATTATCATGGAATATAACGACTTGACCACTTACAAATTAACCAGAGAAGTTATTTTAATCACGACGAAAGATCGTTTACAAATACCAACAGTAAAAGATTTTTTTGATTTAGTTGATGATTTTTCTAAAGAGAAAAACTAACAATTGACAATGGGAATTTGGGGTTATTTTTGATATTTTTCGAGGTAAATTTTAGCTGTTAAGCATTATTTGTAAAGGTTTCATGTTTATTCAGCAGAGACTAATTAACCTGAATTCGGATGGGAGCAAAAAACCTTTATTAATAATTAATTATTCATCTGATATTCTCTTTTAGTACATCAAAATCAAACGTATGATAAAAGCTATTACCGAAACAGTGCAAATCAAAGCAATTTGAGCAAAGAAAGGAGTAATAGAATATAAACTAATAGCATCCCATAAATAAGAAGAACTTAAAGCATTACCAAGTACAGGAGCTAAAAAAGAATAGACAGTCAAATAGAGAATGCCACAAAGATGAATTACCAATAAACCGAAAAAAGCACTGACAACGAATAATTCTAAACGTCGTTTACCAGGTAATACTAAGTATCCACATAACCATGCTCCGGGAATAAATCCTAATATATAGCCAAAACTAGGATAATAAAGATAGTCTAAAGTTCCACCTTGATAAAAAACTGGTAATTTAAATAACCCCAAGACAACATAAGCTACTTGAGCATAAATAGCTGCATTTTTTCCTCCTAACAAGCCCGTGATAAAAACCCCTGCCAATTGATAAGTAATACCTAAAGAAGAAGATTGTAAAGAAGTCAAATTATTATTATCAGTGGGTAAATAGAAAAAAACTTCGACAAAAGTACCAAAGATAGTTACCATCAAACCGATTAATGCCCAAAAAAATTCACTAATGGGAGAGAGTTTCTGTGGTGTTGGGTTATTATTATTCACGAATTTTCTTTGCTTTTGTAACTCTTGATTCAAGATTTTATCCTACCTTTGTATCGTCTCATTGATCCATCATTTATAAGTAATCAGTTATTTTATTAACCTGATTTTGATATATAAGGACAAAGTATTTGAGTCTATTGATTCTCAATTATTCTACCTCAGTATTTATAAATTAATTAGCCAATTTATTTGGAGACAAGTGAAAAACAGAAAAAGTACTTAATGGACAATTAAATATTAAATATTAATTATTAATTATCAAATATAGTTGTCAATCTTTAACTGTTGGGCTTTTTGATGATAACCTCCTTTTTCTTAATATTTAATTGCTGTTTTAATATCATCCATTTGTAAACAAGCCTCTGCTGCTTTTTCCCATTTTTCCATGAAATACCATAACTGAGCTGACTCTTCCCATTGACTTTGCTTTTCGCATACCATGGCCAGTTTTTCCCAGTTATTTAACTTACGCCAACATTCTTCAGCTTTAGACCAATTTTCACATTTTTCATAACACAGAGCTGCTTTTTCCATTTCATTGATGACTAACCATGCTTTACCAGCTTGAGACCATTTACGTTGGTATTCGCAAACCATGGCTAATTTGTCCCATTTGTATAATTTACGCCAACAATCTTCGGCTTTAGACCAATTTTCGGCTTTTTGATAACATAAGCCTGCTCTTTCAACTTGATCAATTTTTAAATAAGCAGAAGCAGCTTTTTCCCATTGTTTAATTTGCTGGCAAGCGTAAGCCAATTTTTCCCAGCTACCACATTTTTGCCAATAGTAAGCGGCTTTTTCCCAATCTTGACATTTTTCATAACACAGGGCTGCCTTTTCTATTTGATTGCTTTCTAACCAATCATAGGCAGCTTTTTGCCATTGCCCTTGTTGTTTGCAGGCATTTTTAACTTTTTCCCAATTATCTAATTGTCGCCAACATTCTTCTGCTTCTCGCCAATATTTACCTTTTTCATAACAAAGAGCTGCTTTTTCTATTTCTTGAGCTTTTTGCCATGCCTTACCTGCATTCAACCATTGTGCTAATTCTTGCCAAATAATGGCAGATGCTTCCCATTGTTCTTGTTTTTCTAGTGTACCTGCAAGTCGATCGCTTCGGTGTAAATCTCGCCAACATTTTTCCGCTTTTTTCCAATGTTGTCCTTCTTCATAACAAAGGGCGGCTTTCTCCGTTTGATTAATTTCTTGCCATGCTTTACCTGCTTTTTGCCATTCTCCCAAGTTTTCCCAACTTTCTGCCGCTTCTAACCATTTACCTTGTTTTTCACAAGCAAGAATAATTCTCGTCCAATTTTTGGCTTCTAACCAACATTTTTCGGCTTTAGCCCATTGTCCACATTTTTCATAACATAGTGCTTGTAATTCATAGGGATTAGTCTTATGCCATGCTTCTGCGGCTTCTATCCATTTTTCTTGATGTTGTAAACAAATAGCGACAAAACCCCAATATCCCAATTCTGACCAAATTTGTTGGGCTTCATGCCATAGATTCGCTTTTTCAAAACAAATAGCGGCTTTTTCTTGATCAATTACTTTTAACCAAGTTTGGGCAGCTTTTTGCCATTTCTCTTGGGTTTCATAGGAAACGGCTAATTCTGCCCAGTTACCTAATTCTTCCCAGCATTTTTGAGCTTCTGCCAATTTTTCAGCTTTCTGCCAACAGAAGGCGGCTTTTTGCATATCGCCAAATTTTTGCCAACAGTTGCCTGCTTTTTCCCATTGTTCTAATTCCTGCCAAATTAAAGCAACTTTATCGAATTGATTTAATTTAGTCCACATTTTGACAGCAAGGGGAATTTGGTTGTGTTGTCGATAGTATTTATCTGCTAATTGATAGTATTTATCTGCTTGAGAAATTAATTTTTTTTGTTGACATTCATCTGCCGCTAATTTCCATTGATTATCTTGTTCTAGGCATCTTAATTTACCTTCAAAATAATTGGCTTTTTCAAAACAAAATTTAGCTAAATTATAATCTTTTTCCGCTTCAAAATAGTTACCTCTTTTTTGCCATTCATCTTCGTTTAAAGTTGACCATTTTGCTAACCATAATTTTTTATCAACTTCATTCCAAGAGTTAATGGCTTCGTCAAATATTTCTAATTTATTCCAGATATCTCCTGCTTTACCATGGTTACCTTTGACTTCTTCTAATAGGGCAGATACTTTTTCTTTTCCTTCTGTTTTGTGATAGCGATCGTAAATTTGATTAATTATTTGATATACTTTTTGACTATGTTTAGATAAATATAAATCAGTAACAGAAATTATTTCTTCTTCTTCATATTCTTCGTTGAAAAAAGATTCTAATTCAGTTTGATAACCAATTTCGACTAAACTGTTGATGGTTGAATCATTCCAAATTTTGTCGGTACTATCATCATAAAAATAAATAGATTTTTTTCCAGCAATTGAACATTTATAAATGGAATCATAGATAATAAAATCTAATTCTTGTTCAGTTAAATTTTTACTTTTTTGTTGTGAATAAATATGGGTTGATAATTGCCATACTAAAACTTGTTCAAATTCTAAATCATCTAAATCAGAAAAGTTAATAATTCGCTCACTATCTTGAGAAAAGATATTACTTAATTTGTCTTTATCTTCATCATCAAAAACAATAATGGCACAATCGAGATTTCAAGAAAATTTATCGGTTAAAAATTCTTCACTAATTTCAGAAATAATTAAAGGTTTTTGTTGAGATTTAAGCCAAGATGAATGGTGTAAATTTTTTCCTATCAAATTGGCAATGGTAGAGCTTAATTTAGTAATAGTATCTGTATAATTAAAACTATAAATAAATTCTTTTGGCTCCATTAAAGTTCTAATTTGTGGCCATTGTGGTGATTTATGATAAGAGTCAATAATTAATTTTTTAACACCATTCCAAGTATAATCTTTCTGAAATAAACTAATTTCTTGGTTCCCAACTAGAAATAATTGCGGTAGATAATCTTCTGTAGACTGAACTTTTAAAAGTTTGAATAATAAACGAATTTGATTTTCGGTAAATTGTTCAATACCGTCAATATAAATAGCTTCATATTCTCCTAAATAGTTATCAGGTAGTTGATTTAATAAATACCTTGTTAAATCTAACTCATCCCAATATTTTTGTGATTCTAACCATTCTTGATATTGTTCTGCAAAATTATATACTAATTTAAAAACTGTATTTTCTGGAAAAAAACTGTGTTTTTTTAAAGCTGTATATTCAGCAAAAGAAAGAATTGATTTATTCTTTTTATTAATAGCTCTACTAGAACCTTTGATGATAAATTTTATTTCTTGCCATAAATATTCTGCTTTGATAACAAATATTTTTTTTGGTTGAAAAAATTGTTCACTAAATTTATAAAAATTAATTTGTCTTTGAGATAAAAATTTACTAGTAAATATAAGTGGATATTTATCAATGATTATTTTACTAAGTTTAAAAAAGGTTAAAAAATCAATATTGTTATATTTGTTATAGGGATTACTAATTTTTTTTAATTGTTTGCCAACAGATTTACTTTCGGTGACATATAATATTTTCTGGGTTCCTTTGCTATTAATATTTTGGCCTCGATTAAGAGCAGAATATAAGGCAGTCGAACTTTTTCCTGTACCTCGATCGCCCATGACAATAACTGGTAAACTATTATGCTGTCAAACTTGATCTTGTTGAGTGGAAAGTAATTCATAATTATTCTTCTTCTCAATTTCGGGAACATAACACCAAAAATCATGCTGTTCTATAGTTAAATGTTTAGATTTAAATTGATAATTTAAGTTGATAAATTCATCTAAATTACCCCAGTTTTGAAAATAACTATTATCGTCTAATTTAATAGTTTTTGAGTTCGTAACTATCTTTTTATTTTCATCAAGATTTTTTTTGATTGCTTGTTCACTATCTATTGGTAAATAATCAATAAATTTAATAATTGATTTTTCTGCTTCTAATTTATATATGGCAAGTAAAACAACTAGATCTTTATGGGTAAGAAAACATAATGATTTATCATGTAAAGACTGAGGATATGGTATTTGATGAGTCTTATCTGTAATGAATTTATATACCGAAGTAATAAATTGACTTTGTTTGTTCGTGCATAAAGATTTTAATTTAGACCAAAAAGGAAAAGAAAGACTGAGGATGTGTTCTGTAGAGGTCATAATTCAATCTCTTGAGTGAAATGTTATCTGATATCTAGTATAAAATAGCATTCACAAAAAAAGACAAAATAGTTTTAACGGGAAGTATTTTATGAAATATTGAAGATTTTCGTTAAAAGTAATTTACAATTGCGATCGCACCTATAATGTGCTTTAACAGTATGGGAATTACAAACTCAGAGTTTCTGCACGTTGTGTTAAACTGAATCAATTTTTAAATTATAGCAAAGGACAAAGGTTGAAATTTCGACACAGCAATAGTTTCAAAAATTATCACTGTTCTAATCCATCCGTTCTCTGCTATAGTTGGATAGAAAAATCCCCGCTAAGAATGCGATCGACATCTCAATACATAATTAAAATTTGATATTTTGATGGGCATTTTTCATCAAAAACAATCAAAACCTAATACCTAACACCGAATACCTTGTCTTCACGACAAATTAGAGAATAAAACAGCCCTGCCCAAGCTTGGAAGACTTTTCTTGAATAACTGGTATTTTTATTTTCAGAAATACCCTAAACACCTGCAAGAGATTTTTGTTCAATTAAATTACGAATAGATTGTCAGAATTTTTGTTCAATATAAGGCTTAGTGAAATAAGCATTAGCTCCCAAATGGGTAGCCAATTTACGGTGTTTATCATTACTACGGGATGTCAACATTGCCACAGGAATTTTACTAAACTCTGGATAACGTCTTCTTTGTCCTAAAAACTCAAATCCATTCATATTAGGCATTTCAATATCACAAATAACCAAGCTAATATTATTGAGTTGTTGTAATTGCTCTAAAGCTTCTTTTCCATCTTTGGCTTGAACAACTCGATAACCTGCTTTTTCTAATGATAAAGCTAATGTTCTTCTCATAGCGGCACTATCATCAACAACCAAGACAGATGTTACAGCTTGGAATACTTTTGGTAATTGAGATTCGGAGTCAATCGTTTTAGTACTTTTTGTCGGACGGCTAATATTAATTGAAGTTGAGCTTTGATTCACCTGTAAGAAGTTGAGCAATAAGCTAGTAGTATTGATTACAGGAATTAAAGTACCGTCTCCTAAGATGGTACAACCATAAGTGTAAGTAGGAGCGGTTAAAGATTTACCAAAAGGTTTAATGACCAATTCTTGTTCACTGACTAGATGTTCAACTTCGATCGCAAATAACTCTTTTCCTACATTTAAGACTAATAATGGATTACCCCAGTCTTCTGGAGTTGGCAAAATTTCTATACTTTGAGTGGTCGAAATACGCTCAGATAAATAACAACGATATTCTAATAAATCTGTCAATGAATAAATAGGTATGATTTTTTGCTCATAATGTAAAAATCTTTGATTTCCGGAGGTTTTAATTTGTTGATCTTCAGGTACGATAATCTCGGCAATATTATCCGAAGGTATAGCATAAAAATTAGAGTTAATCGATAATACTAATAATTTATCGATCGTCAAAGTTAAAGGTAAACTAAGAATAAAAGTTGTACCAATTCCAGGTTCAGAATCCACCGAGATATTACCCTTAAGAGCAAGTAATTGAGAACGAACAATATCTAAACCAACACCACGTCCAGAAATTTCGGTAACTGAAGCCGCAGTGGAAAAACCGGGTTCAAAAATTAAATCAAGTAAATTTTCTTTACTAATCATCGCTAACTGTTCGGGTGTGAGCAAATTACGTTCGATCGCTTTTTGCCCAATTTTATTTTTTTTCCTGATTCGGTAATTACTTGTGTCGAGGTTACTTCTTTGATTTCTTTGAGTAAATATAAATCCTGGTAACATTCCTGAATAAGGGGCTTGTTTGACATTACTAATTAATGTTACTTTTATACTTGCTACTTTCTTTTTACCCCATTCTTTTAATGCAATCGCATGAGAATGTCCACCGCCGATAAATACTAAGTGCATAATTAATCATGAATAATAAATCATTTTTAAGTTTGAAAATAACTCTATTTTGGCAAAAAAGAATTTTTATTACTGTGGGAATTCTCTCGGTTTCCATGGCACCGATTTTAATTCGTCTATGCCAACAAGAAATTGTTACACTCTCCATTGGTTTTAGTTTATTTATTGCTGCGAGTCGTTTAATTATCAGTTCGATACTTTTAAGTCCTACCTATGGTAATTTGCGAGAAATCACCAAAGGAAATAAGGGAGTTGTTTATGCTTTTGGTGCAGGGATTTGTCTGGCTTTCCATTTTTGTACTTGGATTAGCTCTTTGAATTTTACTTCTGTGGCGGCTTCGGTTAGTTTAGTTACCACTAATCCCCTTTGGATTGCCTTATTATCATGGTGGTTTTTGAAGCAAAAAATATCTCAAAAGACGATCGTCGGTATTATAATTGCGATCTTGGGTAGTATTTTAATTGCTTTTGCCCAAGGGAATAGTCATTTTGGTAGTAATCCACTTTTAGGTTCTATTTTAGCTTTGTTGGGTGCTTTGTTTGGTAGTGGATATATACTTCTGGGAAAAGTTGCTCAAGAAAAAGGGTTAACGATTAGTCAATATGCTGTCATTGCCTATATAACAGCAGCAATGTTGTTGTTTCCTTTGCCTTTAATTTTGGGAAATGGTTATTTAGGCTATCCTATCTCTGTTTATCTTTATCTTATCCTGATGGCGATCGTCTCTCAAATAATTGGGCATACTAGTTTAAATTGGTGTCTGAGACATTTTTCACCCACTACTGTTTCTTTGGTAATTCTTTTAGAACCTTTAATCTCTAGTTTATTAGCATGGTGGCTATTTTCGGAGATACCTCCTGTTTTAGTTATGGTGGGTGCAATTATCTTACTTGTTGGCGTGTTAATCTCGATTTCTACATCTAAATAATAGATAACAAGTTCTTATTATATTGTTAATTTATAACTTCCAAATCTGGTCAATTATTTATATGGCAATTGCTATAAGTTATTACAAAAATATCCTTATAATAAACATTTTTTTTATAATAATAAAATCCAGTAAATTAAGTTTTCTACAAAAAAAAGGGTGAAATTATACTCTTAATTATATTTATTTTTATATTTAAAGACAAGTTAAATATCAATAAACTAAAAAAGAGATTTGGTATTGAGAAAAAGCTATCTCAGATTTAGATAGAGATAGAAGATAAAATGGCAGTGAGTAAATATTTCTGGTTTAGGAGTAAATTTAAAAATTAATAAATAACCAAACAAAAAATCAGTTATTGTTTATTCTCTCTGCTTATTAGATAATGGATTAACAATTATATTTAATCCTTACCGTCATCTTTTTTATAAATGAACGTTTCAGAACTCTTATATTTAGAAATACCTAATCCTAATCCTCAAGAAATTTGTCAATGGTTGCAAACTAAGTGGCAACCTTCTCAAGGAAAAAAAATTATCACAGAAGATGGGATTCGCTTAGAATTAGCAGATAATCACGAACTCTCTATTTTTATCTGGTCATTACAACGCACCACTTACTTAAAGATGTTCCGTTGGGGAAACAAACAAGTAATGTCAGAAGCAAAAATAAAATCAAAATTAGAAGAAGCCGTCAAGCAAGAATTTCCTCCTCATTATCCTGCACCACCAGAAATTGATTTGAGTAATCAATCAATTTTTTCTGCCCTTGAATCTGATTATCCTGAAACTGTCAAATTTTTCCGCAAAATGCCTCAAGGTGAATATGATTTGAATCGAGTTTATTGGTGGGAAAAAAAATGGCGTGAAAGTGTTAAAAATAAGGTCAATCCTGCTCCTAAACAAGTTTTATTTACAGACAAAACCACAGGTAAGACAGATTATGATTTAGTCTATGTCGGTGGTGCTTTAGGTGCAATTCATGCTGCTTTAATGGTAAAATTAGGTTATTCAATATTGCTAATTGAAAGGTTAAAGTTTGGTCGGATGAATCGAGAATGGAATATTTCTCGTGATGAATTTCAGGTTTTAATTGATTTAGATTTATTTACCAAAGAAGAGTTTGAATCTATAATTGCTACAGAATATTTAGATGGTTATAGTAAGTTTTTTGATGCTAATAATCCTCCTAATTTAAAAGCTAATATTTTACATACTCCTACAGTTTTAAATATTGCGATCGATACCAGTAAATTGTTAACTTTATGTGGTGAAAAAATCAATAAATATAATGGAGATATCTGGGATGAAACTGAATTTGAAAAGGCTACTGTTGGTCAAAATTTAGTTACTATTAAAACTAGTTATTTACCGACGAGTGAAGAAAAACAAGTCACTGCTAGACTGCTTATCGATGCCATGGGTACAGCTTCTCCCATTGCATGGCAAATAGCTGGAGATAAGACTTTTGATAGTGTTTGTCCGACTGTGGGGGCTATTTTAGAAGGTTTAAAACCAGAAGTGTGGGATAAGCGTTATGGTGATGTGTTGTTTTCCCATGGTGATATCTCTAGAGGAAGACAGTTAATTTGGGAATTATTTCCTGGGGAAGGAGATGAGATAACCGTTTACCTATTTCATTATCATCAGGTACATCAAGACAATCCAGGTTCTTTATTAGAGATGTATGAAGATTTCTTCTCGATTCTTCCTGAATATCGTCGTTGTGATATGGATGAGTTGGTGTGGAAAAAACCTACTTTTGGTTATATACCAGGTAAGTTTACCGTAAATAAAAGCGATCGCAAAATTGCTAGTGATAGAGTGGTTGCTATCGGCGATGCAGCTTCGTTACAGTCTCCTTTAATCTTTACAGGTTTTGGTTCGTTGGTGCGTAATTTAGGTCGTTTAACTAGCTTATTAGATACGGCTTTAAAATACAATTTATTAGATGCCGATTCTTTAAATAAAATAAAAGCATATCAAAGTAATATTGCCGTAACATGGTTGTTCTCTAAAGGGATGATGGTACCAACTCATCAAACCTTGCCTCCAGCAAGAGTAAACTCGATGTTGAATACATTCTTTGGTTTATTAGCCGATGAGCCTGATACCGCAGATGTTTTCATTAAAGATAAAACTGATTGGTTAACTTTTAATCGTCTAGCTTTGAAAGCGGCGAGGAAAAATCCTCCTTTATTATTTTGGATTTTCCAAATGGCAGGTAGTAAGGATTTATTCCGTTGGCTTGGTTCATATAAAGCTTTTACGGTGGATGCTTTTAAGAATCTTTTATTTAGTAGTTGGTTTACCGGTTGGCTGGAATCAAAGGAGGAATGGTTGACTAAAAGTAATCCTCAATTGTGGTTTAAGTTATTAGTTTTTAGTTCTAATTTATCTAACGGGAAATAAAATGAATCTTTGTTATGAATTCAATTATCCCTATTAATAATTAACTAATCATTATTGTGGTGTGAGCTTCTATCCTGCATAGTAACAGAGAAGACTTATACTGACAATACTCAAAATTCCCCCTAGCCCCAATTCTGGTAAAAAATAGCAGAAAATCTCTCAAAGTTGGGGATTTAGGGGGCGAAAACAAAATATCTGGTACTTACTCTTACAACCTTTTATCTTGTTGAAATATGCCTGTATCACAAAAAATCTCTTAACAATCGCTATATAGTGTAATTTTTTTGGTGTTAAACGTAGTTTTAGTAGGGTATTCCACCTTATTGGTAGTCTACTATAAAAACTATAATGTAGATAACCTCGGTTCGGGATAACAAAATGAGTATTAAAGATAATTAACAATTAATAATTTATCTTTTTACCTGAGTTAAGGTTTAATAAAAATTTTAAAATCTTTTTAACTAAATAAATTTTGCTTTTAAGAATAGGTATTTGTTTAGTAATTTATTTGTTTTGGTTAAATCTTTTTTTGCTATATAAACAATTAATTCACTAATTTACAGGGTGTAAAAAGATATTTTTAGTTCTGAGTTCTGATAAAGACAAGGCATACCTTGTCTGTACAAAGTTCTTAATATTATAGTAAGTAAAATGCAACCAACTAATCCACAACAATTTACAGAAAAAGCATGGGAGGCAATTACTAAAACTCCAGATATTGCCAAAGAAAATAAGCATCAACAAATCGAAAGCGAACATCTACTTAAAGCTTTATTAGAACAACAGGGTTTAGCTACTAGTATTTTTAATAAAGCTAATATCAGCGTTTCTAAAATTAGAGATAGAGTAAAAGCTTTTATCGCTAGTCAACCTCAAGTTAAAACGGTGAGCGACTCTATTTATTTGGGTCGTAGTTTAGATACTCTTTTAGACCGTGCCGAAAAATATCGTCAAGAGTTTGATGATGACTTTATCTCGATCGAACATATTATCTTAGCCTACAGTAAAGACGATCGCTTAGGAAAAAAATTATGCCGAGAATTTGACTTAAATGAAAGTAAGTTAAAAACTATTATTAAACAGATAAGAGGAAATCAAAAAGTGAGCGACCAAAATCCTGAAGGGAAATATGAATCACTAGAAAAATATGGACGTGATTTAACTCAATTAGCTAGATCTGGTAAACTAGATCCTGTTATTGGTAGAGATGACGAAATTCGTCGTTCTATTCAAATTCTCTCCCGTCGTACTAAAAATAACCCTGTCTTAATCGGTGAACCTGGTGTGGGTAAAACCGCCATTGTCGAAGGTTTAGCTCAACGTATTATAAACCGAGATGTACCCGAATCTCTCCTCGATCGCACTTTGATTTCCTTAGACATGGGTTCGTTAATTGCTGGAGCAAAATATCGAGGAGAATTTGAAGAAAGACTCAAAGCTGTTTTAAAAGAAGTTACCGAATCTGAAGGTAATATTATTCTGTTTATCGACGAAATACATACCGTTGTCGGTGCTGGAGCGACTCAAGGAGCAATGGATGCGGGAAATTTACTCAAACCTATGCTCGCCAGAGGAGAATTACGCTGTCTGGGGGCAACAACCTTAGATGAATATCGTAAACATATCGAGAAAGACGCCGCCTTAGAAAGACGTTTCCAATCAGTATATGTTGGTGAGCCTAATGTTATTGATACAATTTCTATTTTAAGAGGATTAAAAGAACGTTATGAAGTCCACCACGGAGTCAGAATTGCTGATAGTGCTTTGGTGGCGGCGGCAATGCTTTCCAACCGTTATATTAGCGATCGATTTTTGCCTGATAAAGCCATTGATTTAGTCGATGAATCCGCAGCTAAATTGAAAATGGAAATCACCTCTAAACCTGAAGAATTAGATGAAGTCGATCGCAAAATTTTGCAATTAGAGATGGAAAGGCTATCATTGAAAAAAGAAAGTGATATTGCTTCTGTAGAAAGGTTGGGTAAGTTAGAACAAGAATTAGCTAACCTCAAAGAACAACAATCGACTTTTAACGCCCAATGGCAAGGTGAAAAAGAAATCATCGACCAAATTCGTGAATTGCGAGAATCTCTTGAAACAATCAATGTGCAAATTCAACAAGCTGAAAGAGATTACGACTATAACAAAGCCGCCGAATTACGTTATGGTAAATTAAGTGCAATTCAGCAGCAAATCAAAGAAAAAGAGACTATCTTAGAAGAAAAGCAAACTACTGGTAAGTCTTTACTTAGAGAAGAAGTCCAAGAGTCTGATATCGCTGAAATCATCTCTAAATGGTCGGGTATTCCCATCAGTAAACTGGTGGAATCGGAGAAGGAAAAATTATTACATCTCGAAGACCAACTTCACGAACGAGTCATCGGTCAGGATGAAGCTGTAACCGCTGTTGCTGAGTCTATACAGCGTTCTCGTGCTGGTTTAGCAGATCCTGATCGTCCTACTGCCAGTTTCATCTTTTTAGGCCCTACTGGAGTGGGTAAAACCGAGTTAGGTAAAGCCTTAGCTTCGATTTTATTTGATACTGAAGATGCGATCGTCCGTATTGATATGTCAGAATATATGGAAAAACATACTGTCTCCCGTTTAATGGGTGCGCCTCCAGGATATATCGGTTATGAGGAAGGTGGACAGTTAACCGAAGCTATTCGTCGTCGTCCTTATTCTGTGGTACTTTTCGATGAAATTGAGAAAGCTCACCCCGATGTTTTTAATGTCATGTTACAAATTCTGGATGATGGACGCTTAACGGATTCTCAAGGACGAACAGTTGATTTTACTAATACGATAATTATCATGACCAGTAATGTCGGTTCTCAATATATCCTTGATGTAGCAGGGGATGACTCTAAATATGAGCAAATGCGTAGTCTTGTCACCGAGGCGATGAGAGATAAGTTTCGTCCTGAATTTTTGAACAGAATCGATGATATTATCATCTTCCACAGTTTAGCAAAATCCCAGTTACGCAATATTGTCAAGATACAAATCAAACGTTTAGAAGCTCGTTTGAAAGAGCAAAAACTGGCTTTACAACTATCCGAAACAGCTTTAGACTTCCTTGCGGATATAGGTTATGATCCTGTTTATGGTGCTAGACCATTAAAACGTAGTATTCAACGTTACTTAGAAACTGCGATCGCTCAATCTATTCTCAAGAGTGATTTTAAGGCTGGAGATACTATTTGTGTCGATGTAGAGGATGAGCGATTAAGTCTAAAACATTTACCTGTTTTGGTCACGACAACCAAAAAATGATAGTGAATGAAAAAATTCAAAAATAAATACCGAATACCATCTGCACGATTGCAAACATGGGATTATAGCAATAATGGTGCGTACTTTATTACAATTTGCACGAAAAATAAACACCATTATTTTGGTGAAATAATTCATGGCAAAATGCAATTATCACACATCGGTGTTTTGGCAGGTGTTTTATGGTATGAAATCAAAAATCATGCCCTAAATATAGAATTGGGTGATTTTGTGGTGATGCCCAATCATGTACATGGAATTTTATTATTGAATGATGGTAATAATCATAATTACCATCATGTTTCCCGTAGAGATAAGGTATGCCTTATCTCTATCTACCACCACCAACAATACAATTAATAAAACCATTGCACAAAAACGATTCCAAAATCAGGGAAAAAATACCATTTCATTAATAATTGGTAGTTATAAATCTGCTGTAACCAAACATTCCCATCGTTTGGAATATGAATTTGCATGGCAATCAAGATTTTATGATCATATTATTCGTAACGATCGATCATACAATTATATTGCTCAATATATTATCACTAATCCACAGCAGTTGGAAAATGATCGATTTTATAATAATTTCTAATTATTAACTATTAATTTAACCAGTCTAAATCAAGGTAATTAATCTTAGCATAAGGCTCTAAAGATTCTAATATTTTCGTGCCATAGCTACGATAATTTACCCGATTATCTAATAATGCTAAAACACCGTCATTTTGACGAATGGAAATACTAGCTTGTTGCATAATTTGAATAGTATAAGGTAAGAGAAACAGACGAAACCAATCTTTTTTTCTATTTTTATAATAAGTAACTTGAGCTGAAATTAAAGGATTTTCTAAAGAGGGAATGGGTAAAGTTGGCATAACTAATAATTGAGGCGATCGCAATTTTGTGTAATTATTTAACCAAAATGCCAGCTCACAAACCAAAATAGTATTATCACTAATTATTTGACTATTTAACTTAACTCTAGAACCAAAATTAGCTGCTAGACTAGTGGTTATTTGTCCTTGCAAAGGAAGATCGTCAGTAATTACAATAATGGGACGATGATTAATTTTAATTGCTCCAATTAAAGCTAAAAGTTCTTGATTAATTCGTAATAAAAAATTAGGACTATTCGGTAGAGGAAGATTCTTGGTAGAATATATTTTTAAAGACTTATGCCTAGATGAAGGAGCAAATTTTAAACAAGTAAAATCCTCTAAATCTATACCCAGATTATCACTATAATTAATGGGAAATTTTTCTGGCTCTAAATAATTAGCTAAAAAGATGATATTATTCTTTTTCCAGAAATTATTCATTAATGATTTTAATTCTAAAGGAACTACTTTCATGGTAAAAGAAGCACGTTGACGATCGAGTTTAAAATAACCAATATAATTAGGATAAGATAATAGTTTTTTATGAAAATCAATTAAATGTTCAAATTGATAAGTTCGGGCTTGATATTTAATCAAATTACAAATACTATTAATGATACTAATTTCTTCTGGATCTAATAAATAACTATCGAAAGGATTGGGAGGATGATCATAAATTAATTGAGTTAATTTTGCTATTTTATCTCTAATAATATGTTGATATTTAGGAATATTAATTACTAATTGATATAGTTGTGAACTAGTAATTTCTGAACTTAAATATTTTTTAATCACATTAGATAATTTGTCAGCTTCAGTAATAATTGTTGTAATATGAGAACTCACTGATTGCTTGAACATTTTATCTAACCAACTGTCATAATCGATGACAAATAAAACAGATTGATTATCTAAAACAACATCATAGTTATCACAAATTAAAGAAGTGGCATTTAAAGACTCTTGTAATAAAGGGATTTTGTCTTTAATTAATATCTCTCGTCCTTTTTTGTCCGTAACAATTATGATGGGAGAATTGGATAATAAAGCGGGAGTGATATAGCTAGGGAAATACTCGTCGTGGTTAACTCCTGTTTGAATCATAGTCGATCGCTTTAATCTTAGTCCACGGGCAACCATTCTCGCCATTGTCAGATGATGTCTCCATGCCATATCTTCTTGGTTACGTAAAAAATCTCTCAGTTGACAATGGACTGTGGCTTCTAGCATTAATATTAATAGACAAGTATTGTGAAAACAGATAAAAAGTAACGGAAAAATCAAATAGCCTTTCTTAGATGATAACGATTTGTTGGCAAAATCAAAAAACTTTATATTCTTATTCAATTTTGTCAGAGTTTATTTACTCAGTTACATTAACTCTAATACTGTTTAAATATTATTTATTATTAATTTATAAAAAACTTATATATATTTGATAAAATGTCATTGGATTTTCGTAATATTAATATTCTTTGGAGTTCGATAATTGTTGAAACTTTAGCTAAATTAAAAGTAGAAAATGCTGTGATAAGTCCTGGTTCTCGATCGACTCCTTTAACCATTGCTTTTGCCGAAAATAAACAGTTTAAAACTATCCCTATTTTAGATGAAAGATCAGCTTCTTTTTTTGCTTTAGGCATGGCAAAAAAAAATAAAAAACCCACTGTCTTAGTCTGCACTTCCGGTACAGCAGGTGCTAATTTTTATCCCGCAATTATTGAGGCAAAATATAGTCATATTCCTTTAATTATTTTAACAGCCGATCGTCCTCCTGAATTAAGAAATTGTCATGCAGGACAAGCCATTAATCAAACCAAACTTTATAGTGATTATCCTAATTGGCAAACAGAATTATCATTACCTTCAACGGACATTGAACAGCTATTTTATTTACGACAAACTATTATTTATGCGTGGGAAAAATCTTGTACTTTCACCTCAGGAGTTGTTCATCTCAATATTCCTTTTCGTGAACCTTTAGCACCAATAAATGATCATAAATTTACTAGAGAAAACCAAAAATTAATCGAACAAAAATTATTTAAAGATTTTCCTGTAACTTTATCTGATAATAGTTATCAAATAGATAATTTTAATAGCTATTTTGAGATTTGGTCACAATTTAAGCAAGGTATTATTATTGCGGGAGTAGATGCTCCTGATAATAATCAATTATATTGTCAAGCGATCGCTTTGTTATCTCAACAATTAAATTTTCCCGTCTTGGCAGAAGCTTTATCTCCCGTTAGAAACTATGGTCATTTGAATGATAATATCGTTACTAATTACGATGCTATCGTGAGAAATTCAGAATATGCTGTTCAATTAAAACCAGAAATAGTAATTTTAATCGGTAAATATCCTACCAGTAAAATATTAAAAAACTACTTAAAAAAACACAAAATAAAAACTTATATTTTAGCCAATAATCAAGATAATATAGATGCTCTTCATAGTAACTCAATTCATTTAAGAATTAGATGTGAAAATATGATTAAGTTATCAATTCAAGATAAATTTAATAATCAATCAAATTACCTGCATAAATGGCTAGAAATAGATAAAAAATTTAATAATAATTTACAAATAAATATTCAAGAAAATAGCGAAATATTTGAAGGAAAAGTTAGTTGGATATTGTCTCAATATTTACCCCAAAAAACACCTATTTTTATTGCTAATAGTATGTCAGTCAGATATGCTGAATATTTTTGGCAAAAAAACGATCGAAAATTACAAATTTATTTTAGTCGTGGTGCCAATGGAATTGATGGAACTTTATCTACTGCTTTAGGTATTGCTCAAGAGAATCAACCCACTATTTTATTAACAGGAGATCTAGCATTATTACATGATACTAATGGATTTTTAATTAATCAATATTTGCAAGGAAGTCTAATTATCATTTTGATTAATAATAATGGTGGTGGTATTTTTGAAATGTTACCAATTGCCAAATATCAACCTTTATATGAAGACTATTTTGCGACTCCTCAATCAATAGATTTTACTAATTTAAGTAAGACTTATAATATTGACTATAAAGCGATCGATAATTGGCAACAATTACAAGATTTACTAGTTAATTTACCTACACAAGGTATTCATTTGTGGGAAATAAAAACCAATCGCAAAATTGATAGTCTTTGGTTAAAAAATACTTTGAATCAAACTTAGAATTTAGAACTCAGATAAATAACATTATTCATTATTCATTACTCTCCTTTTATCCATTCTTGTGCATCTGATAATTGTTTATTAGGAAATACTTTAATTGGACAAGGCATCAAAAAACCTAATAATTTTGTAGCAGTGATAATCCAATTAATATTGGAAACTAAAGCTATTTTTTCCCATTGAGTTAAGTGCATTAAACCGACTTTAGCATAATCCCATAAAGCTTCAGGTTCAAACCCAGAACAATCATCACCCAGATGGTATAACAAACGAACTTTTGGAAATTCTTTCAGCTTAGACTCAACTAATGGAATGAGAATTGATTCATAATCTTCACCCGTTATTTTTCCATGACCTGTAATATATAATAAATTGTCTTGGTCTGTGGTGGTTGCTTATATCATAATAATGTCAAAAAATCAACTATTAATTCTAAGATAACATATCAAAATGATGAACTTAATTTATTATTATCTATAATTCTCTAAAATCAATTTTGCTAAGATAATTATGATTTGGAACGAGGGTTAATTGTGTTGACAATTTTAGTCAGAATTTCTAATAATGTTTCTATTTTAATTGGTTTAGCAATAAAGTAATCCATTCCTGCTGTAAAACAAGCTTTTTTATCCTCTTCCATTACATTAGCTGTCATCGCTACAATTAAAAGATCATTCTTTTGATGGGTTTTTCTAATTTCTATGGTTGCATCCAAACCATTCATCTTCGGCATTTGAACATCCATAAAAATCACATCAAATTTTTGTTTTTTTAATATTTGAACAGCTTTTAATCCATCATTGACGATCGCTATTTTATACCCTAATCGATCGAATATTTTAGTAATTACTTTTTGATTAACAATATGGTCTTCCGCTAACAATATATTTAAAGGATATTTATGGGAAAAATTTGAATCCAATTTATATTTTTGTTTCTTCTTATTTGTACTTTCTTTTATTAATGGAAATTGAATATTTTGGATTAATAAAGGCAATTCAAAATAAAATTTACTACCTATACCGATTTCACTTTCAACCTTAATTTTACTATCCATCATCTCAATAATTTTCTGGGTTATGGCTAATCCTAAACCTGCACCTTCAGATTGTTGATATTTATGATGATTTAATCTCTCAAAAGGCAGAAAAATAAGTTTTATTTCTTCAGAACTCATACCAAATCCGGTATCAGCTATTTCAAAATAAACAGCAGGTAAAGCGAGATTAGGATAAGGTGCAGCCCATAGATAAATCTCACCCCAACTCGCTCGTTGGTTTTGTTTTCCCGCTAGATACCAAGGGCGTGTAAATAAATAATAATCGGGAATAGCTGACATAAGCTTAGTTCTTTTTCCCAATTTGTTTGTCCCATAAGTACTAAATGTTCGAGTTTGACTATCCGAATAACCCACTTCTACTTGATTTCCTGAACTTATCCCTGTACCAATAAATAATTCTTGAGATGAACCAAAATAAATATAAGTAGCATCATCAAATAGTTGAATTTGTTGCCAAAAATGAGACTCTAATGACTTATAGTTATCCAATTCTAATTGTTCTAATTGAACAGCATTTACATTGATTTCATTGATTAGATGAGGCGTTTTTAAGTAGTTATCAAGCTTATCGTTAATTCGGTTAGTAACTTCATTAATTAATGTATTCGCTAAATCTTCGGTTACTTGTTGTCCATTACGAAAAGATAAATAACCAACTATTCCCACTGTTCCACAAATTTGTAGTACAAAAGGAATAATAAAAATCAATTTAAGTGGTATTTTGCCGATTATTTTATTCAAGGCAAGTATTTATGTTGGTAATGAGATTAATAACGTCTAATGTGTATTGATTCTTGAAACCCTTGTTATTTGGTTAATTACTGGAGATTAACAATTTTTGATCATCGCCAAAAGCCTTATCCAATAACGGTCATTTTTAATTCACATCAGACGTATTAATAATAATATTAAATCATTTATGATTGCAAGTTATCAAATCTTGATATTTATTGTAAAATTGACAATTTAAAATGTATATAACAATCCGATTTAAATCGTAAGACTTGGTCAAAAATGAGAGTTAAATAAACACAATAATCAGAGAATTTTTTTATGATCAACTTTATTAAGTAATATTATCTATTACATTTACATGAATTTTGCTAAAAAATTGATCAGTTAAATTATCAATAAATAATCCTTTTTCTTTTGCCTTGGAACTGTAAATATTCACTCGAAGATAAACTAATATTTCTGTACAATTGAAAACTAATGGCTATTTTATGGTTGAAGTGAAGCCATTTACACTGTGTAAAGTTATACTAGCAATGCTAGAGATCCATTTAATGGGAGAAAGAAAAGAGCAAATCAATCGTGTCAGAATCCTTAAATTACGTTGAATGCCAATCGGTTAAAATCTAGAACCTATGATTAGGTTATCACACATATTTTGCAAGTTCGAGTTGTTCCCACAGAGATTCTTTATCGGTTTAGCTCTGTTGATAAAATCAGAATCATCTTGTCACTTGCATTCTTAAAGGAATTATTGATCAATTATCTTCCATTCCTTCAATAGAAACAGGTACAAAATCCCCGTGAATAGTCAAGGCTAATAGCATCTGTTCTCCTTCAGGAATTAACTTGCCCGTCATGACACAACTTTCATCTTTTCTGGCAGTACAAGGCACAGTTGCTCTGACATCACTTTTGGAAAAATTAGGGCGATATTCACCTGACTTTTGTTGTACATAATTCCAAAGAATATCTCTGATTAGAGTTTGATAACCTTGACTTCCTGATAAGTTTTTTAAACTATCCTTAAGATTTTTTTCGAGACGGATACTCGTAACCTCCATTTGAGTCGTTGAAGTTCTTTGCATACGCATATTGTTTTCCCTCTAAATCAGATTCTATATTTACGTTAGTACCACTACATTAATATAAATAAAACCTTCTATGCTATAGATTAGATATAATTTTTACAAATATTTACTATATATAATTACATACAAGTTATTATTTTGAAACATATGTTAAATAAGAACGAAATATCAAAATTAATATCTAAAAATCTCATAAAATTCAATTATTAAGAACTTTCTTAATAATCTATCTATATGGTAACTGATCAATTTTTCTTAAATTATAGCTTAGTAATTTTGAGAACATCTCAAATAAGCAAATAACATCTTGTAGTTACAATATGATCAAGAATCATCGTAAACGTTAAACTATGACTTTAAAACTAACTGGACTTAAAGCTGATTATTTTCGTCATCCTTTAGATTTAGATGCGACCAATCGTTTAAAACAAATACCCGGATTTGATTTAGCCATCAGAGGTTTTTTAGGATCAATAGCAGAAGATTTCTTTTATCTTAATAACATTGCTTCAAGCATATTAATTAGTGAGAAACAATTACCCGATTTACATCAATTGTTAGTTTCTGCTTGTGATATTTTAGATATCGAAGTGCCACAATTATATCTGCAACAAAATCCAGTGCCGAATGCTTATACTTTGGCAATGCGTGGTGAAAGACCTTTTATTGTAATTCACACTTCTCTGTTGGAATTGCTTAACGATGATGAGATACAAGCTGTTCTCGCCCATGAATTAGGTCATCTTAAATGTGAACATGGAGTCTATTTGTCCATGGCAAATATAATGGTTTTAGCTGCGGGTTTAATTCCTAGTTGGGGTGGTCTACTTGCTCAATCTCTACAAAGTCAACTATTACAATGGGTACGTTGTGCGGAGTTTAGTTGCGATCGCTCAGCTTTGTTAGTTACACAAAAACCAGAAGTAGTTATGTCTCTATTGATGAAATTAACAGGAGGTTCACCGAGTATTGCTAACAAATTAAGTTTATCTGCATTTATGGAACAAGTCAAGCAATATAAATTAATGAGCAATACTGACTTAGGAAAACTTTTGCAAGAGGCTCAAACGTCTCAGTTAACTCATCCTGTACCTATTATCAGAGCTAAAGAAATTGAAAAATGGGCAACCTCTGCTGACTACGCTAACTTGATCAACAATGGCAAAGTTGGTTATAATGTCAAAGACACAAAAACGGGCGGATGGCGAAATTGGTAGACGCACCACACTCAAAATGTGGCGGCTTAGGTCATGCGAGTTCGAGTCTCGCTCTGCCCATAGGTTTTAATCTTCGATCGAGATTTAATATATACTTATTTAAATTAAGATTGAGACGATCATCATTTTCACCAACGCCGATTTGGATTGTTTGCTCTGAATATTTAAGATGAAACTCTTTGAGCGAACATTTGTCTTAAGACTATTGCAGGATCAATATATTTACCATTATATTTTAATACCCAATGTCAATGAGGTCCTGTAGTTCTGCCTGTCATACCGATTCTACCGATTCTCACTCCTGATGGTACAGTTTGACCATGCTGTAAGAGAATACCACCATTGCGATCGATTAAAAAATTGCCATTGCCATTATTTTCAACAGTACCCATTAAATGACAATAAGTATGAGTCCAATTACCTGATTTAATTTTGATCATAGTACCACAAGCTGTGTGATCAGAAAGTCCCACAATTTTTCCACCCCACCAACTACGAACATAACTACCTAAGGGTGCAGCTATATCTAATCCTTGATGAAAACTTGTTTTTCCTGTGACAGGATGAGTTCGATAGCCAAAACCAGAAGTATAAGCTTGGAAATTTTCCACGGGAAAAGAAGCTTGTTGCCATGGAGAAGATGATTTTACGGGTATGGTTTGTGCTTGTACAGAATCAGTCTGAAGGGTATTAATAACAGTAGTTGCCGAAATAAAAGTAGTACTACTGATTAGCACAGTAAACAAGGGTAAACACTTATTCTTTAATTTGGTCAACGGAAACATTCACTCTCTCCACAAAAATAGTAACTTATACTCAATTTTTTGATATTGAGCATTAATTTTTCTCATTCTATCTCACTTTGGTTTTTTCTCCGTAACAAAAAATAACTATTTTTTTTCAGGGCAAAATTTTAGTCCAACAATTTTGTTTTGATGAATAAAAGTCATGGTTGAATTGACAATTGATAATTGACAATTGACAATGAATTGAGGATGGCATCTTTTCTTTGCTTATCTGTTAGCCTGCATTTTTATAATTGACGGATCACTATCATATGAGTATAAAAGTTGATTTAAGAGCCGCTAAAATACCTTGGATTGGTTTGATTGCAGTTCATTACTGGTTTGTCATTATGGACGAACAAGAACAAGAAAGATGGGAAATTTGGCAGTCTCAAAATGTAAAAGGTCACAGTTGGGGACATTTACATCTTAATCTAATGAAATGCGATCGAGGTGTGGGTAATGGAGATAGCTGGTTAGAAAAACAATGGCATAGTATTGAAGCGGAAAAATTAGCAATGATTATCAAAAAAACTCCCCATAACTACCCTCATAATTATTGTTATCGTTATTATCCAGGCCCTAATAGTAATACTTATGTGCAATGGATACTAAACCAAGCCCAAATCAATTACGATTTAGAACGTCGTGGTTTGGGTAAAAATTATTTACGATACGAACAATTTTTGCTTAGGAGATTTCTAAGAAAGCAATTACCCGCTAAAAAGGTCTAATAAGAATATCCCATTTCGGTAATTCTCGATTG
>JAALKG010000026.1 GCA_011088145.1 Cyanobacteria bacterium MH1_Bin12
ATTTATTCATGTTTTTTGAGCCTTTTAATAGTTGGAGACATGTAGAAGTAACAGATCGACGTACAAGTATTGACTATGCTTATCAAATGAAGTACTTAGTGGATCAACGTTATCCTAATGCTAAGAAAATTAAAGTTGTTCAAGATAACCTCAATACCCATGTAAAAGCATCTATATATAAAGCCTTTGCTCCAGCCGAAGCCAGACGTATTTTGGATAAATTAGAGTTTCACTATACTCCTAAACATGGAAGTTGGTTAAATATGGCCGAAACTGAGTTGAGTGTTTTAAGTCGGCAGTGTCTGGAACGACGTATAGAAGACAAAGACATTTTGAAACAAGAAGTAGCAGCTTGGGAAGAACGAAGAAATCAAAACTCTGCTCCTGTAGATTGGCGATTTAAAACAGAAGATGCCCGTATTAAATTGAAGCGATTATATCCGTCAATCAAGTCTTGACAGACTACTAGTTTGTCTGATAAATTACCTATACCCTTTGCTATATAAAGATTTTGGCTATTGAGGAGGCGATCGCAAAATGGCAGGCAAAGCCCAATGGTTTCTAAATCTGCTAAAAATTTTTTGTAGTAAAGGTTTTAGTTCTCATTATATTGTTCTAGTTTTCAAATTAAGCCAACGGTGAGTAAAGAAAATGTGGGGCAAGTTTTGAAACATAGATGTGTTTATCTAAATAATCGCCTTAAGAATATAAATAATACTTCTGTTTAGCATAACTGACCTGCTCCCTTTAATTATTACTTATCGACTCGGTAACCAAATTCGGCTAATCTTAATCTTGATTGTCGCCATTTTGGTTCTACTTTGACAAACAATTCCAAATAGACTTTACCGCTTAATAACTTTTGCATTTGTTGACGAGATGCAGTTCCGATTTGTTTTAACATCTGACCTTTTTGCCCAATTACAATACCTTTTTGAGATTTTCTTTCCACATTAATTGCGGCCAAAATTTTAGTCAATCTCTCTCCTTCTTCAATTTTTTCGACTGTCACCGCCACAGAATGAGGTATCTCCTCTCTGGTTAGTAACAATATTTGTTCTCGAATTAATTCACCGATAATAAATCTTTCAGGTTGATCTGTAACTAAGTCAGGGGGATAATAATAAGGGCCTTGTTCTAACTTACTAATTAATTTGCCTTGTAATTCATCTAATCCTTTTCCTGTCAATGCGGAAAAATTAGCTATTTCCCAGTTGTCTTGACAGATTTGCTCATAAGTTTCTGTCAGTTGGTCTCTTCTTTGTCCTTGTAAGTCTGTTTTGTTTAAACCTAAAATTACTGGGGTTTTACTTTTCTTTAATAAATCTACTATATATCGATCGCCACCACCAGCGGGAGAAGAGGAATCTACCACAAATAAAACAACATCGACATTATTAATAGCAGAAACAGCATTATGCACTAAAACCTTACCTAATTCATGATGTGGTTTATGAATACCAGGAGTATCAACAAAGATAATTTGTGCTTGTGGGGTTGTCAAAATACCCCGTAAACGGTTTCTAGTCGTTTGGGCTACGGGGGAGGTAATAGCGACTTTTTGACCAATTAATTCATTCATTAAAGTGGATTTACCCACATTAGGACGACCAATGATAGCGACAAAACCCGACTTAAATTCAGGAGGAGTTGGAGGGATAATGGGAACGAAAGATGCAATGGGTTCAGCCATGGGGAAAAATACCTAATATATACTCGCCTTGATTCACAGTATCGTTAATCGATACATCATAGATTATACCTCGATCGACTGATGCAATTTCTATTAAGCGAGGTTCTTTACTATTTTTTGGAAAACTTAAAAGTTGATAGAGAATATCTCCTTGATTAACTTTTGTTCCCGCTGATCAACGATTTCTAATGATTCCTCCTTGGGATGCATAATAACTTTTCAAAGTATTTTTCGGAATTAATTTTGTTTTATTTTTAGGTAATCTTACTTCTAAATTTAGGACTTTTTTAGCTGATAAATAATTGAGAATTCCTTGGACTCCTTTTGTTACTGATTCTTCATTGATTTGCATGCCAGAGCCTAATTCTAATGTCCATGATTCCACATCAAAAGTAATATTTCTTCCTGTTTGAAGGAACTTTTTTTCGAGGAATAACCAAGGATTTAAGAAA
The DNA here is from genome assembly GCA_011088145.1 of Cyanobacteria bacterium MH1_Bin12. Taxonomy (GTDB): domain Bacteria; phylum Cyanobacteriota; class Cyanobacteriia; order Cyanobacteriales; family Cyanobacteriaceae; genus JAALKG01. Next base: position 2,146 of record JAALKG010000026.1, read on the forward strand.
GCTTCATCAAAAGCATAGCCATCATATTGATCCATTAAAATGGCATAGTCTAATAAGAAATAATCTACAGTTTTTTGACGACGATCGAAACAATAAAGATAATCGATGGAATTAACGCTAGAACTATGAATATCAATCACATAATTAGCATTTAAAGATAATAAATGTAATTGATTACGATAATGTTCAGAAAAAGATATACCTCTAGATTGAGAATAACTAATTTTTTGTTGGAATTTATGAATTATTTTTTCATAATAATTATCTTGTATTTCTTCTCTAGTTAAATTGATATTTTTCTGAATAAAACTATCTAAATTAGAATGTTCATTAATATAATTCCCAAAAAGACGATTCCAATTATTACCGTCATAAGGACTATATCTCCCCGTCGAAAAAAATAAATTTCTTTGATTAACCGCTGTGGGATTACAAAAAGGAATTAATAATATTTCTCCTTCAATATCTCTAGATTTTAAAGTAGAAAAATACCTGATTAATTCATAAATAACTGCATTGCCAATTATTTCTGCACCGTGTAAATTAGCTTGAATATATATTTTTTTAGTCCCTTTATGTCCTTGAAATCGATAGGTTTGTAATTGTAATATGTCACCACTAGCTAATGTCTGTAAATCAATTAATTTATTTTCTACGTCCATTGATAATAGATTAATTATATATTTAAAGTGAATAGGGAAAAAATCTTGATTTTTCTACCAAAAGTTAACTTATAATTTTTGTTCAATTACAAAATTAAATTATAATGAAATTTCACAATTTGTTCTTAATTAATGGTATTAGCGATCGAAAATATTTACACAAGTTAATTTGGTTAATATCAGTTCTTCAATTGATGGTGAATAGCTCCCCTGCTCAAGCCAATTGTGTCGATAGAATTGCTAGTTTAGAACTTGTCAAACCCACCATGGAAAAATTGTGGCAACAACTCATTCAAAAAGATGAATTTTCTTGGGGAAAAGTACAACCCTACGGAGAAATAGTCACAGATAAAATCGTACTTACGACTGATTTTGAACTTTTAACTGGAAGTCAAAAACAAGAAGTATTAAAAATGTTGTATTTAGATTACAATGACAACTGGTTTGATTTGTTAACACCAGAAGAACAACAAATTGCTCTTAAAGATTCAGGTATAGGTGCAATATCACCCTACAAAGTTTATGGTAGTGATGGTCGTATTATTTCTGTACCCTATGATGGTTGTACTCGAATGAGTTTGTTAACAGAAAAAGCCAGATTTAGTTGGTATTATCTTCGGCTACCTAAAAGCAACGATATCCAAATAAATAAACAAATGTTACGCAATGTGAATAATCCTCCTTGGAGACAGGTTAAGTTTTCTATTTCTGCTGAGGAGGAAAAATCTGTTCGCCACCAATTTTGGCAAGTTATCGGTTATGATCGATCGATTAAAGGATGGTGGATTGCTTGGGTTCCCGAACAAGGGTATTTTGAGATTCATGTTCCTGTAACTTATAATCAAGATCATTTGCAAAGATTTTGGCGAGTCAAACAATTTCAATATGATTATGTCGTCTTAAATAATGATGGGACAATGTTGAAAAAGTTTAGTAAGGGTAATTAGTTCTTTATAAGAATGCTTTTCATTGATAATTTAACTTTTCTAAATCTTAGAGAAAATGTCAAAAATTAATCACAATTTAATTCCACAACATTTCTAACACAGGACAAGGTTTTTTATTATTTCTTAAAGAAGACTTGCTTTTATAATCAGCAAAAAAACTCCATCGCCAAGGAGCTTTTTTTGCTGCTGACATCCATAACAATTTTTTTGCCCTTGTCATAGCAACATAAAGTAATCGATATTCTTCGGCCTGTTTATCTTGATTTGCTTTCATAGATGCTGAAGCAATGGAAAGTAAGTTAGATTCACTATTCATTTCTCGATATTCTTGATGAAGAAGATCTCTAATTTGAGTGCGTATCACATCAGATAAATTAAATTTACCCAAAAATATTCTACTTTTAGGCACATAAGGTTGACTATCTCCGGGTAATACATCTTCATGTAAAAAAGGTAAAAAGACATAATCCCACTCTAAACCTTTGGCTTTGTGCATGGTCATAATCGTTACTTGTCCTGATAACATATAAGAATCTTCATTTTCACTATCAACTCCTTCAAATTTTTCCCCATCAATAATTTTTTGTAGAGCATCAATGATATTTTTTAAAGAATATTCACCATCAATTTGTTTTTGAATCCTTTCACTAAGTTTTTGGGCAGTCGCTAACTCTGACTGTTGATACTTAAGAAAGAAAGAGAGAAAAGAGATGAATTGATAAGAAGGCAACTCAAAACGAGCGTTAATTAATTGGAGACAGTATTCTCTGGCTTTTTTTTCGTGAGGTTTTTGTTCATTTTCTAAAATATTGGGATAGAGAAATTTTTCGGGATAAACACTTAAGGCATTGATATCCTGAGCTGTAATTAAATCTTTTTCTTGTAAAGTATGTAAGGTATTTTGTAAAAATTGAGGGGAATGAGGACAATAAATGAATTGTAAAAGAAATAATATTTGTTGAGGAATATGTTTATAGTTATGAGAATCGTTAACTAATTTAAGTTTAATATTATGTTCTAATTGTAAATATTCAAGATTTTGATAAGCAAAAGTTCCCTGTTTATTTTCTCTAATTAAGATCGCAAATGTTGACAGAGGACTATCTGAGTATAAATTAATAATTCTTTGACCAATCAATTCTATGGTTTGATAAATATCTTGGGGTTTATAAATTTCTAATCCTTTTCCTTCTGGTTGCGGATTGGCATCAATTTGATTATCTGTTTTAGCTACAGATTCAATAAATTGTGGTTTAAAAGGAGGAGCAATCGAAAGTTCTCTGGTTATTTTTTGGTTTACCCATGCAAGAGTCTGATTTGCAGTTTTGATAATAATCTCGCTACTTCTTCCTGCTTGTGTCATGGCTTGATATTGTTGTTTTTGTTTACATTCATCACAAAAAGATTGAAAATAAAGAGGATCGGCTGCGGTAAAAGTTGAGTTGATTGCTTGGTTGGGATCACCTACTCTGATTAGGTTTGCTTCTAGTTGCCCTTCTTGATTCGCTAATATTTCTAACAGTTTGCCTTGGAGTAAACTCGAATCTTGGGCTTCATCTTCAAAAACGGCAAAAATTTCTGCTTGCCATATTTTTTTGACAGCTTCATTTTCTAATACTTTCAATGCTCCTAAAATAAGATCTTCATAGTCAATGAGATTGCGGGTTTTCATTAACTTTTCGTATTCTTCATATAGTCCAGATGCGATCGCTAAAAGTGGTATTTCTTGATTAATTGTCATTAAAAGATCATTTTGATCACCGTTGGAGGTTAAATTTTGGAGTTGAGAGATACTTAAACCTGAACTTTTAGCGATAGTGATTACTTGATAGGCAAGATTTGGTAATATTTCGGTGAGTAAAACTGACTGACGACGTAATACTTCGCTTTCTTCATAATCAAATCTTTTCTCTCCTCTGACTAATAAATCAAAATAATCTGGTTGTGATTCTATCCAATTTTGAACCGTTTCTTTAATCAAATTATTCCCTGCATTTAGTTCAACCAGAGTAGTTGTTTCTAAATTTAATTGTGATAAATAAGGATGACGATTAGCAATATTCAGGGCTAATCCATGAATGGTTTGGACAGTAAAACCAATGGGGGGCAGAGATAAATCTTTGAGTCTGTCTTGAATTTTTTTCTTTATACTAACAGTAGCCGATCGAGTATAGGTGACAATGACTAATTGTTTTTGATGATTTAATTTTTCCCTAGCTATAGTTATAGCAGATGCGATCGCTAAACTATGGGATTTTCCTGCACCAGGCACGGCTGAAACCGCCATTTTTCCACCTTGCCAAAAAGCTAATTCCTTTTGTCCTGGGCGTAATTGATTAATAAACTCAGCAATCTTATCGTTGAAATTTGGGTAAACTTTTTGCTCATTGTCAAAACCAAGATTATGATTATTCACATCTTTTTTCTATCTATATTGAAGAGTATTGTATTTTTAAACTACGACTATGGGTTCCAAATAATTTTAATTAAACGCACGACTAACCATATTAACAGAGCATAGACTCCAATTCCAATTATGGTAGTAAATTCAAAAGATGCTGTCTGACCAATTTTGGGGTTATTAAACAAATCAGCAAATGGAATGGTAAAAGGAGAAGACAAGTTGAAAATGAAATTAGCAAAAACATTATTAGTATTCGCTCCTGACAAACGTAAAAGAAAGCGTAAAGTAAGCAGAATCATTAATGCTCCACCTAGATAATAAATAGACATGATCAGACGTTCTATTTTTGCCTGATGCTGCAATTTTGCTAGCTTTTTTTCTTCTTGCTCAAGACGCAACAACTCATTTTGTTGATGCAAATTAACTTTTTGTTTTTCTAAAAATTGATTATCTTCTTCAATATTAGAATGGTCATCGCGATCGTATTGATTACTCATATACTTTACCGATAAAAATTTCAGTTTTAAAATTAATAATAACTCATATACGTGAAGTGGTTATTCGGTATTCGCTGTTAAGTTTTCCTTGTAATAGTTTATAAGTATTAACTGATTTTTTGATGACAGATCACCAAATTGCATATAATTTAATTGTTAATTGACCAATTATATCGTGAAATTATGGATTCGATCTTCACCACCTTAATGACTAAAGAAAACCTCTTCGCTATTTCTCTTTTTCCCTATATAGGATTTTTGTGGTTTCTCACTAATTCTGGTAAAGCACCAAAACTCGCCTTAGCAGGTTTTTATTTACTACTATTATTTGTCGGCATTACTATCCCCGCAGGTATTTATGCCCAAAACCATTATGGTACATCCCTCGCCAATGTTGATTGGTTACATGGAGGAGCAGAATTTTTTCTAACCCTATCCAATATCTTAGTTGTTCTTGGTTTTCGTCAAGTTGTTATCGCGAAAGAAGCTGAAGAATAGTTTTTGATCCGCTGTAACAAATAAAATCACACAAATTTCCCGACCTTACCAAATACGTCGCTTACCATCAGGGAAAATGGTATTCCAATTAGTTTGTGCTTGTTTTAACTGTTCTTCAGTTATTTTTGCCATAGTCAAATTGGCACCACATAAATTAGCATCATACAAATTAGCACCTTCAAAATCTGCCCTTTTCAAATTTGTATAACGTAAATCCGCCGATTGTAAATTCGCCTTCGAAAAATAACACTTTTTTAAATAAGCTTTATTAAAATTAGCACTAGCTAAATCAGCCTTAGTAAAATTAGCATCTTGCAAATTGCTGCCTTGAAAATTAGCATTATTCAATTGACAATTACGAAAAATAATCCTGGGGATATTAGTTGAAGACAAATTAAAAGAATTGAAATTTTGCTCGGCAAAATCACGCCGACTATTTCCATAAGCATTAAGCATTGCCTCACGATTGATGGCCTTACCATGAGTAAAACTCCCCTTACCTTTACGAGTTTTCCTTGCTCTAATAGCCATCGCTAGACGAGCTGTCGCCGATAAATGACTATAGCTTTTATCAGAATCAGAATCATCCCCAGAATCAGTTATTATCCTATTTTCTTGAATATTATTTAACAATCCACCTTGCAACTGATCTTGATAAGGTACAATCTCTAAATCTTTAAGAACTTCATCAACTGAACGATAACGATAACGAATATCAAACTCCAACATCTTCGTCAGAATTTTTTCAAAAGACGCATTCATTTTTATTTCTTTTTTCCACAACAATTCTCCTGTCAACTCATCACAAGGAAATTCACGAGGGGATTTTGCCGTCATCAAATATAAACAAGTTGCACCCACTGCATAAATATCACTAGAATAAATCGGACGCATTGCCAATTGTTCTGGGGGAGCAAAACCCATTGTACCCACCGCAAATTCAGTTAAAGCCGTTTTACTATATTTTTTGGCCAATTCCGTATTCACTTGATCTTTAACTGCACCAAAATCAATTAAAACCAACTTCCCGTCTTGTTCTCGAGAAATAATATTTGCGGGTTTTATATCCCGATGAATAACTTTAACTGAATGAATATATTTAAGTACAGGAAGTATCTCCGTCACAAATCGTTTAATTTGAATTTCATTATAAACTCCATCTTGTTGAACAATTTGCTGTAGAGTTCTGCCTTTAACCCAACTTTGAATTAGATAAAAATGCTGTCCTTGTTCAAAATAATCTAACAATCTGGGAATTTGTGGATGATCTAGCTGACCCAAGGTTTTAGCTTCTCTTTCAAACAAATCTAATGCCATTTGAAACGCCTCTGGATCATTTGCAGAAGGACGTAACTGCTTAATAACGCAAATAGGATTACCAGGTAATAACAAATCGATGCTTAGAAAAGTTGCACCAAATCTACCTTTACCAATGTTTTTAACAGGACGATAGCGACCATTTAGAATTAATTTTTGACCACAAGCCCGACACATCTCCAAATGAGAAGGATTTTGCGGATTAGAACATTGTGGATTTAGGCAATAGCTTAGGACCATTCAGAATTGACTCAGAATTGACTATTTTGCTTTCTTGATTTTTAGTATAGCGATTTTTGGTCTCAAAAATGTGAGTTTTATTAAAAAATTTGATTTTTTCATTAAAAAGGGTTAACCAAGACATATTGATTAACCACTTTCTTAAACTGATTCAAAATGGAGATAAAACTCAAGCTCTCATTCTCCTTGAGTAATTAGGTGTTATTTAAGTACTAATTTGACGTTGGCATTTTGTAAGCCACGTTGTTTAACATCATTTAAGGTTTGAGTGACCGCATATTTTTGATTAATTGAATTAATTAATTCAGTTTGATTATGTTTTTTAGCGACACCCCAGAGATCAGCGATTAGATCAAAACTACCATCGGCATTACGTGACCAACCCAAATCATATTCTCCTTCTAAAACAGCGACAATATCCGCACGAAGACGTTGACCATTATAGCCACGTACATCGGCATCATTTTTCACTTCAATACCCAAACTAAGTAAAGAACTAGTGAGAGTTTCAGCATTACTAATTTTGGTGCGTAAAGTGCTAAAGTGAGACATTGGAATTCCTCCTATAAGATTTAATACAACAAACACTTTAAAGTCAAATAATGCACTTAATGTGCTTAGTGAGGTTGTTAGCTATTTGCTAACCTTTCTCCGTTAATTGAGAAAGTCTGTTAAAACTCCATGCGTTGATATTCCGCAATGGAGGCTGATGCAGGTCTAGCTCTTTGTCGAGCCCAATCTCGTAGTGCAGTAACCTGTTCAGTCATGGTACGAGACAGAGGTAATGTAGATTTGATTGCAGCAATTATCTCCAATTGAGTAAATTCTCTATCTTGAGCAAATGCTTCATACATAGCGGCGATAATTGCTTGTTCAATCTCTGCCCCCGAAAAACCGTCGGAAATATTGGCTAATTCTTTTAAGTCAAAACGATCGATATCGTCTCTGCGTTTTTTCAAATGTATTTGAAAAATGGCTTGTCTTTCTGCTTGGCTGGGTAAATCAACAAAGAAAATTTCATCAAAACGACCCTTTCTTAAAAATTCACTTGGTAGTTTGTCTAGTCGATTCGCTGTTGCCATGACGAACACAGGAGAGGTTTTCTCTTGCATCCAAGTCAAAAATGAACCAAAAATACGACTTGAAGTACCACCATCAGAATCTGCTGAACCTGCTCCTCCTGCAAATGCTTTATCTAATTCGTCGATGAATAAGATGGCTGGAGAGATTGATTCTGCTGTTTTTAAGGCACTGCGAAGGTTTGCTTCTGATTTACCAACTGTTGAACCATCATAGACTCTACCCATATCCAGCCTCAGCAAGGGTAAACCCCATAATTTAGCTGTTGTTTTTGCTATCAATGACTTACCACAGCCGGGAACTCCTAAAATTAGCATTCCTTTAGGTTGAGGTAAACCATAGGCTCTCGCTTTTTCACTAAAAGCTTGAGTTCTTTGGGTTAACCATCTTTTTAATTCTTCTAATCCTCCCACGCCACGAATGGTTTCGTCTTCTTCCATGTAATCTAGTATCCCATTACGACGAATGAGTTGTTTTTTCTCGGATAAGACGATTTCCACTTCAACTTCAGTTAATTTTCCTGCTTTGACTATTGCTTTACGATAGACTTTTTCGGCTTCATCAATGGTTAAACCTAATGCTGCTCGTCGTAGTTTTTCTCTCGCTTCTGGTTGCAGGTGTTTGTTACTAGATTTGTGGATTGCTTTTTGCAATACTTGGTCTAATTCGTTAGCCTGAGGTAAAGGAAAGTCTAATATTACTAAGTCTTTTTCTAGTTCTAAGGGGACTTGTTGATAAGGAGACATTAAAATGATTATCTTATCTGTTCCTTTAAAACTAGCGATCGCATCTCTTAAGCTTCTAGTAACAGGAGGTGAATCCAGATATGGATGTAAGTCCTTGAAGACATATATTCCTGCTTCTTTATGTCGAATAACCCAATCGATCGCCGCTTCGGGTGAAACAGTGTTACGCTGAACCGATTGACGGTTAGAATCTGCCAAATTGAATAAGCCAAGAGTTACTGTCCACACAAAGACGCTAGCACTTTTTTTGCGCTCGCTTTCTTGGACAATATTAGAGATTGCCTGTTCAGCTCTTTGTTCTTCTGATGTCACTAAATAAATCAGAGGGTATTGAGCTTTTATGAGAGTACTTAATTCTTCTTTCATAGGATCAACCTCGTGAGTTTTGGCATGAATCTATCACAGCAGATGAGTTATTGCCATTTAGCAAGGAATTAATGCTTCTTGACCTTCCACATCCGTATTAACTGAGGGAGATTCGCTCATGAGCGGAAACTCCTCATCAACTATTCCAGGTTGGTTTTTCAAAGAAATCATTTGTCCATCACGCTTCACCATTGCCGCATCACATTCAGGGCATACGTGTACTTGATGGGTTTTGCCATAGTTGGCTGCGGTTTCTTCTACTGCTTCTGGATGTTGTAAATAAAAAGCAATTGCTTTTTCTACTAGTGATGACATCGAATCTGTTTCGATCGCTGCTTTCACTTTTAGTTGACGATGCAGTGTCGGAGGAAGATAAAGAGTAACTTTTTGCTTTTCTTGCATATTCGTTTTATTTTGATATGCTCAAGTGCGATTGGGACAAATCTAACTTTTTTTTTTGGCTGTGTCAAGACGCTAATCCATAATAGCGTCTTTATTGTAATAAAACTTCACGATTAGTAACTGATTGTTATCTTAAATAATTTGCTGAAAAAGTCACAAATGGTCGGTTGTGTTGAGCTTTAAGCCTTGAGCTATAGCAAAGGATAAGGGACAAAGGTTAACATCTCGACATAGCAATACTTTTAGAAATCATCAATGTCTTAATCAACCGGTTCTCTGCTATGTAAGCCATAAGCTTTGTACTATTGTTTTTTATTTTCACCGAAAAAAGATCACATTGGTCATTAGTTCTCAATTCTGATTGACCATTGCGATAATTTAATGTGGCTTATTTATCAGTTCCGAATTTTGGGCTTGAAGTTCTATATTTTCTCCATGATGATGCCAAATTTCTCTTTGAGGAATACCAATGGTGATGCCAGAAGAGTCAAAGGCATCTTTCACTCGCCAACGAAATTGACGACCAACATCCCAATGTTTAGAGGGTTGAGTCGGAATAATTAGACGAATGATGATACCTTCATGAGTTAGTTGTTCAATTCCTAAGATATTCGCAGAAGCAATCATTTTTTCTTGCCATTCTGGTTCTGCATACATTTGATCGGCAACGTTTTGTAAAATCATCATGACTTTACTGATGTTATTATCCCATCCCACTTCGATGGTGAAATTTACTTGTGACCAATTTTTAGTCATGTTTACCACAGTGGAAATTCGACCATTAGGAATAACAGTCAATTGTCCGTCTAAATTCCTTAAAGAATTAGCAGATACATTCCTACTTTCCACACAACCACTCAAGCTATTAATTTCGCCCACATCTCCAACTGCATAGCGATCGGTTGTTAAGATTAAAATACCATTGAGCATATCCTCTAACAAATTACGAGACAAAAAGGCAAAAATAACAGCTAAAGCTCCCGCACTAGCGATGAAGGTAGGACTCAAACCAATCACTCCTAAAGAGAGGAAAATTCCGGTAAGCATAAATAAAACAGTAGTAGCATTTCTGAGAGCGAGAGAATAGGTATTCACTCTAAGACTAGGGCGATTTGAATTGGGATACATTTCTTGTCTTTCTTGTGCCCATTTATCTAAAGCATAATCAATCCAAAAATCGATTATTTTATTCTTTGCAAAACAAAAAGTAGAATTAGGGTGGTTAAAATGATGATCGAAATTATTTTTAGACGGAGAAATGGTCGTTGCACATCCATTTCTAAACCCCAAATGGCTTCACTTAAAGAATGTTTGATTTCCAAACGCCATGTTTGGGCTAAATTAGCCAAAGTTGTACCATTTGCTTTTGCGTCTATCTTTGTCACTGTGATAATTGACTGTTGTGGCAATGCTAATTCAGGTTTAGCGGCAATATAGATTACAGTTTGATCGTTTTCAATGCCTATTTCAACAATGGGAGTGAACGGATGAGTCGATTTTTTATCGTCTAATAACCAAAATCGCCAATTTTTTACTTCAATATTGCCTAATTCATTGGATTTTTTGATGTTGTCAAGTATATCCTGAAAAATATTTTGGACAAATTTTGCTCTTTGCTCAACATCAATAATGGTTTCTTGTGGTGATTTATCTAAATTTCGAGGTAGGGCAACTGTAATAGTATTTTGATAAAAAAGTTTGTTTCCAGATAAATTAACACTGCTACACCAATATTTACCACAAGATTTCGCTTTATTCAAATCCCATGCAGGAGTCTCAGGTAAAGAATTCTCAAGTTGAGGGTTAGAAATATAAGAGTTTAAAGTTAATTGTGCTGATGATGAATAACCCCAACTGATCGTCATAATGAAAGTCATTAGTAAGACGATAAAATAACGGGTGATTTTTGGCAATATCATAAAATATTTTGATTTGTTCAAACTGTAATCTAAATCTTTAAGATGGTATGTTAACAAATATGACAAAGTAGAATGGTAATATTGATACAAAAAAATCATGGATAATTACGATGTTGTTGTAATTGGTGGTGGTTTAACTGGTTCAGCTTTAAGTTATGAATTAGCCAAGCAAGATTTACGAGTTTTATTATTAGAAAAAGATAGGATTTCTGATAATGCTACTATTTATAGTTATGGCGGCATTGCTTATTGGTGTGGTAGCGATGATTTAACGATTCAATTATGTAATGAAGGAATTAATATACATCGTAATTTGAGTGCGGAATTAGAGGCAGATAATCAGTTTCAAGAATTAAATTTATTATTCACAATTGCACCGAATCAAGATATAAAAGAAGTCGAAAGTGCTTATCAACAGTTTCACATTAAACCTCAATTATTAGATCTAGAAACAACTGTAGCATTAGAACCATTATTAAATAAAAATGCGATCGCTGGTAGTTTAAGATTCCCTCAAGGTCATGTTAATCCTGAAAAAACAGTTTTAGCTTATCAACAAGCTTTTTTGAAATTGGGTGGAAAAATCATCTATGAAAAGGTAATTGGGCTTTTAAAAAAGGATCATAAAATAACAGGAATAAAAACAACTAAAAATAGCTATTCCGCAGAACAAGTTATTATTAGTGCTGGTGCAGATTCTCGATCGCTTTTACAACAATTAAATCTAAATTTACCTGTTTATTTCAGTCATGCCCAATTAATTAAAACCAAACCCACGGATATCAAATTAAAAACTTTAATCATGCCTGCGACGACTAAACGCTTAGATATTGAAAAACAAGTGACGCAAATGGAAAAAACTTCTCTGTGGGAAAAACCGAATGATGAAATACAAGCAGATGTTGTGGAAGCAGGGGCGATACAATTTGCAGATGGTAGTTTTTGTTTAGGGCAAATTAGTCAGATTATTACTGATATCAATGCCCAGATAGAAAAACAAGTTAGTGAAAACAGAATCAGAGAAGCCTTGGACAAAGTATTACCTTCGTTGGCATCCTTAGAAGGGCAATGGCACAATTGTCAAGTTGCTTTTAGTCAGGGAATGCCTTTCCAAGTCGGAAAAATAAAACAATTGGAAGGACTATCTATGTTTTCTGGTTTTACCAGTCCATTTGTGTTTGTACCACCTTTAGCTAAATATTTTGCTGAGTATTTAACAGATGGAAAAAATGACATAATCGATCGATTACCTGACTTGACAAAGCTATCATAAACTCATCAATAAGCTAAGACGCATTTAACTTACATTTATTATTTAATTTAAAAAAACATCAAAGCTTTGTTTATATTTGTTTATAATTCTCCTGCTCCTATATCGATCGAAGGTACTGTTACAATCACTAAAGCATTACAATGTAATCGCCAATCAATTTCTTCTAAAAATAGTTTTTTGATTTGTCCTAAATTAAATCCTTGTAATAACAATTCATCTAGACTTTGCTTGATGATTGTTTGAGCGATCGGATATGCTTCTAATATGGGTGAGACTGATTGAGTACCGCCTTCATGTCCTTGTGCTTTGACGTAAATACCCGAACCTGTAATCGATTCTACTAATCCTTTTTCTTCTAATTGACGATAAACTTTACTAATTGTGTTGCGATGTAAACCCGTCATTTGTGCTAATTGACGAGTACTTGGTAAGCGTTGTCCAGGATTATATTGACCAGATGCGATCGCAAATTGAATTTGATCAACTAATTGTTTGGAAGGAGGAATATAACTGTCAGGTTGAATACGAAAATGAAACATAACTTTATGAAAGAAAGAGTAAAGTCCAAATTCAGGGGCAAAAAAATTTACCCCTAAACAAGGATTAAAGCAAAAGTTATTTGCTTGTTTCTTCGCCGAACACTTGTTCTTTCAAACTATCTAATTCACTAAACAATTCAGTACGAGTGGATTCTTTAAGTAAATAACGACTGACAAACCAAACAGAATATCCTAAACCGACTAATTCTAAAATGGGTGTGAGAAGAGGAATATGATTAATCGCATCTAAAACTGACAAAGTGATATAAACAGTAATAAAGGCGGCAACGATTAAACCGACACTGGTTAAAGGCTTTTTATATTCAGTGAATAAAGTACCTAATTCTTCTGGTAACTTGGATAAAAAATCGAGTGCAACATCCAAGTATTCCTGCCAAGCAGGTTCATCAGAAGGAAGGTTATTGGTGGTAGTCATCATACCTGGTGTATCATCAGCAATTTTTTGCATAGATTCGGTAACTTTAGATTCCATAAAAATTTATCTCCAAAAGAAAATGTATAAGATTATCTGAACATGATAATTGTAGTCAGAAAGTATAATTAAATTTACTGACTTTTGCCCATATTATCAAATAGTTTCAGAAAAAGAGCGTCAAGATTTATTGCGGTACAATTATTAATTGTCTATCGTTAATGTTTATCTTACAGCCTATTGAATTTTAAATAATAATAATTCTCGAAAATATTGATAATTTTTATTTATTTCGCCCACTTTACTTTTATTTTATGACTAAATCCGAAAATACATCGAATAATAATCAGGAAGACTCATCTTCTTTGTGGATACAAGTTAAAGATAATATCTTGATTGTCGGTTTTGGTTTGGTTTTAGCTATTCTCATTCGTATCTTTATTGCCGAACCTCGCTTTATTCCTTCCGAATCGATGTATCCGACTCTTGATATTGGCGATCGACTTGTGGTAGAAAAAGTTTCATATCATTTTAATCCTCCTCATGATCTAGATATTGTTGTATTTACACCACCAATACAACTACAAAAAATTGGCTATGATAAAGAGCAAGCTTTGATCAAAAGAATAATTGCCCATGGAGGAGAAACCGTTAGGGTAGAAAATGGCACTGTTTATGTGAATAATCAACCATTAGCAGAACAATACATTCTTGATATGCCCAAATATACTTTACAGCCCATTACCGTGCCAGAAGGTTATCTATTTGTGATGGGAGATAATCGTAATAATAGTAATGATTCACATATTTGGGGATTTTTACCAGCAGAAAATATTATCGGTAAAGCCATTTTTACTTTTTGGCCACCTCAACATATTAGTCAAATCAATTAAGAAACGATTTCAACTTTACTATAAAAAAAGAGGGTTTAAAACCCTCAAATAAAATATCACTTTTAAATAAAAATAGTTTTCATTCGTCTCGCTTTTCTATACAATAACGAATTTCGTTTAAATCTATATATCTATCTGTCGCATTACGCAATTCTCTGGCGATCATACCATCAGTAGAAACGACTGTTATATGAGTGTTTTTGGAGCGTAATAATTCTATTGCTCTTTCAAAATCCCCATCTCCACTAAATAATACAACTCGATCGTATTGATCTACAGTATTAAACATATCAACAACAATTTCAATATCTAAATTGGCTTTTTGAGAAAAACGACCAGAGCTATCATCATAATATTCTTTGAGAATTTTAGTTCTAACAGTATAACCCAAACTGATTAAAGCATCTCTAAAACCCCTTTGATCTTGAGAATCTTTTAAACCTGTATACCAAAAAGCATTAATTAACATAAATCCTGACTCTTCAGAAAAATAATCAATGACTTTACGTGGATCAAAAAACCAACCATTTTTTTGTTGAGCATAAAACATATTATTACCATCAACAAAAATAGAAATTTTATCTCTTAATTGATTATTATGAACATTATTTGTATGATTTGTGTGATTTGGACTGTAATTTTTATTAAAATTTTGATTAATCTCAATGGTAGTCGTAATCAAATGGGTTGATTCAACTTCAAAATTAGGATTATATTCAGGACGAGGAATTAATTGAGGTTTTGGATTTAATTGTTCATCCTCTTTTTCATCAATTATTAAAAAATTATTCTCTTCTTGAATTTGAGATATATCACTTAAATAATCTGTTTCGAGATTAAGGTTATCATCATTAATATCAAATTTATGCATATAAATAACATCTATTTTAGTTTTATAATTAATAAAAAATAAGGAAATACATAGTAGGAATCGGGACTAAAATGCTTATTTGACAGTAATTTCAGGCAAATAATCTCTATCTAAATAAGTTGAAAAATACTATATTATTTTGGCAACATATATAAATTTACTAGTATTATCAATGATTAATACCAGCAATATATATAATATATTGGTTAATTAAAATAATGGTTTTAATTAGTTATAAAATATACTTTAATGGGTTGTCAAAATAGATTCAAAAAAGACTTTACCAAAAAATATATTCATATTTTTAAACAGTTGAATATATAAAATATGTTAATTAATATATTATTAATCAATAAATATCGAAAAATTTTAAGAGACTTACAATTATAAAATATATTCTAATTTTGATTTAAAAATATAAAAAATCACTATTAACAGAATAATAGAAAACAATTATGCAAAATGTTCAGGGTAGGAACAATAATCACTCCAACCACCTACATACAATTTACAATGATGAACATCGATCGTCATTAAGGTGAAAAGATTAACACAAGCAGTTACACCAGAACCACAATACATAATGATTTCTGAATAATTCTTATAAGGATCCCATAAAGATTCTAGTTCTGTGATGGACTTTAATTTTCCCGTTTCGGTCGTCATTTCTTGCCAAAAGATATTTTTAGCAGAAGGAATACTTCCTGCAATGGGGTCTATTGGCTCGTTTTCTCCTTTATAGCGATCGCTACTACGGGCATCAATAATCACCGTATCAGAAGAATTTTGACGTTGTTTAACTTGCTCGAGATTAACAAGCCAATCAGCCTTTATTTGAGGTACAAAATCGCCATCATGAGTATAATCAGGATTAAAATTATTAGTTGGATAGCCAAGATTAAGCCATTCTTGCCAACCACCATCGAGAATAACGACTTTCGAGTGACCTAAATAACGTATCAGCCACCAAAGACGAGAAGCAAAGGCAAAACGACTATTATCATAAATGACAACCATTGTTTTGTTCTTAACAATACCCATCTGGGCTAACTTGTTTGCTAAAACGTTGTGATCAGGTAACGGGTGACGACCTCCATGATTTTTAACAGTACTAGATAAGTCTTGATTTAAGTTTAAATAATAAGACTTAGGAATATGACTATGACTATATTGTTGGAAACCCCAATCGGGTTCGCTGAGACGAAAACGACAATCAATGATTTTCACCTCAGGATGATCAAGATTCTCTTTAAGCCATAGTGGCGAGACAGTTGTCTGAGTTGAATTTATTTTTGTCAATAATTAAAATTAAATAGTTAAGATAACATTTAGAAAATAAAATACTTAATTTAAGTAAGCTTTTTTCAAAAAAAGTTCAATTAATAATTAGTAGCAATGAATGACTCACTGTTTTTAGGATTATTTATGCGATCTTAATTTGTTATAAATGATTATTTTCTGTTAGTATCTCACCCAAAATATAATTAATAGCCAATATATAAATATAAAAATTACGTATCTACCAGTTTAGCTTGTCATTATCAATAATATATATTTACTAATAAATTGTCACAATCTAAACTAACGGATATGAGAATTATAACAATGAATAATGAACAATTGAAAATAAACCTGTAGTATTGAGAACTCTGAACGTTTAACTTTGGGGCGTAACGTCAGTTATATGAGCAAAAATCAATTTTTTCCATTTCGTAATTGATGATTGAGACCCAATTGTTGGCAATAATACTTTATTTGCTTACAATAACGGCTAATACTTCTAATATGAATTCGGAGAATGAGAATACAGACTCAATTAAATTGTAATTCATTGTCAATTAAACATATAAGCCATCATCAAATTGAAGGATGAATCATTATGCAACTACGTCAATTACTATCTAATCTAAAGAATTTTCACTTAACCGTAGACCATCCAAATCTGGATGCAGAAGTCAAAGGAGTTACGACTAATTCTCATGCCACTATTAATGGTGATATTTTTATCGGTATGCCTGGTACAAGGGTTGATGGTGGAGAATTTTGGCAAAGTGCTTTACAACACGGTGCGATCGCTGCAATTATAAGCAAAGAAGCCGCTGAAAAAAGACCTTCAACAAATGAAGACTGTATAATTATTGCCGATGATATACCTGATATTTGTGCTGATGTAGCTAGTGCATTTTTTGGTAATCCTAGTCAGAAAATGAAGATGATAGGAGTAACAGGTACAAATGGTAAAACGACTACTACCCATTTAATTGAATATTTTTTACATCAGGCCCAACAAAAAACAGGTTTATTTGGAACATTATATGCCCGTTGGGAAGGTTATCAAAAAACTGCAACTCATACCACTCCTTTTCCCATTGACTTACAAAGACAATTAGCAGAAGCTTTAGATGCAGGCAATGAATCTGTGATAATGGAGGTGAGTTCCCATGCTTTAGCCCAAAAAAGAATTAAAGGTTGTCAGTTTGACGTGGCTATATTTACCAATCTAACTCAAGATCATCTTGATTATCATAAAGACATGGATGATTATTTTGCTGCCAAAGCATTATTATTTACTCCTGATTATTTAACAGGTACGGCGATTATTAATTATGATGATCCCTATGGACAAAAACTAATTGACTCTCTGCCTTCAGATCAAGTTTGGAGTTATAGTGTTAACAATGACCAAGCGGATTTATACACTACCGATTTAACTTATCAAGCAGTTGGTGTGGAAGGATTACTACACACTCCTATGGGTGAGATAAAATTCTGTTCACCTTTAGTTGGACAATTTAACTTAGCTAATCTTTTAGCCTGTGTCGGTGCGGTGTTAAAGTTAGGTGTTAGCTTAGAGACGATCGCTAATGGTTTACCAGATTTTCTCGGTGTACCAGGAAGAATGGAACGAGTACAAGTTAATGAGAAACAAGAGATTAGTGTAATTGTTGATTATGCTCATACTCCTGATAGCTTAGAAAACTTGTTAAAGGCTTCTCGTCCTTTCATCAGTGGTAAAATGATCTGTGTGTTTGGTTGTGGTGGCGATCGCGATCGCACTAAACGTCCTTTAATGGGTAAAATAGCTGCTAATTTAGCCGATGTCGCTGTGGTAACTTCAGATAACCCTCGTACTGAAAATCCCGAACAAATTTTAAAAGATGTGGTAGCAGGTATTCCTTCAGATGTTACACCTATTATAGAAGGCGATCGAGCTTTAGCAATAAAAATGGCCATTGAAATGGCAACCGCCGGAGATGGAGTGTTAATTGCAGGTAAAGGTCATGAGGATTATCAAATTTTGGGTACAGAAAAAGTTCATTTTGACGATCGAGAAGAAGCCAGAAAAGTATTAACATTAATACAAAATTAAAATGAAAACAAAAACTTTCAAAGTCTCCAATTAATCATATTTTTGACTTTTTAATTTTGACTTTTTCAGCAAGCTCTATTTATTTGTGAAAATTACCCCTTCTTCGATTTCTTCGATCAGCAATTTGAAGATCTAATTGACCGTCATTGTCTTGATTTTTGACGTTATTAATATTTTCTACTGAATTTTTGGCAATTTCAACAGATTCATTAGAAGAGCCTTCTATGTCTAATGCTAATGAAGAAGTCAAAGGAATAGTATAAGGAACTATCAAAGAGAGAATAAGACTTAAAGAAACTAGTTTTTGTTTTTTCATTTCAATATCTCCATAATTAGAACAATTTTTTTTAATCATTTCTTAAGTCCGTAAAAAATAATTATTACCAATTGCTAATAAATTTCCACAAGAAGATAGTGGGAATATAGATTAGCAAAGAACCTTACCCAGATGTTTTAATTATGTAAATCGACGACAGAAAACCCTGACTCAACACATATTGTTCTTAAATAATCAAAAAATAGTACATTCTAATGTCGAAATCTGAATATTATTCGGACAAAATGATTAGACTATAACTACTTTATGCTTTTCCTCAACGCCATAAAGTGGGAAACGAACTTTGGCTTTATTACACAAACTTATAAATTAATAAATCAGTCCTATATCTTATATATAACATTTATTTTGACTAATTGTCAGGATTAAACCATTTTTTGTTTAAAAAGCTACTATCTTAAAAAGTCAAAAATTGCACAGCATAAGGAATCTATAAATTCAAGAATAAAAATAAACTATTGTTAAAAAGTTAAGCTTAATGATTCAATTTCTATTGTAAAAATAGCATGACCAATTTCCTGAGGTTTTAAATACTTTAATTGTTTACCTGTGTTGATACTATTACGAGGAGAACTCCAAGGTTCAACACAAATATAATTTTTATCTTTCACTGTCCAGAAAACTAGGGTAGAGAAATCATCACTATAGTTTAGGTCGATTTTTAAATTACGTTTTCGATCGCTAAAAGAGGCTGTTTGTCCTGCTAATTTAGTAAAAGCAATATCAATTTCGGGAACATTATAATCTAATTTTCCGTCGAAGGCATGAATTTTATCTCCTGTTTTTGATTGATATTCTTGGGCTGGAAAATCCAAACTTAATTGATTTTTATCCTCACAGTAAAAATAAGGATGAAATCCAAAAGATAATGGTATTTCTACTGTAGATTTATTTTCATAAGACTGATTAATAATTAATTTATTTCCTTGTAATTCATAACTAAAAATAAGCTCGAATTCAAAGGGATAAACTGCTAATGTTTCACTATTACTTTTAAGAGAAAGAATTATTTTAGCTGATTTATCTGTAGATTGTCCCAATACTTTCCAAGGTAAATCTCTGGCAAAACCATGCTGTTTAAGAGAATATTGACGATCGTCATAATAAAAAATATTATCGGGTAAATTGCCACAAATAGGAAACAAAACGGGAATACCACCTCTAACACTTAGATTGGGGTTTTTAAATCTTTCTACGTCTAAATATAAAATATCTTGTCCTTGTAAACTCCACTTCGTAACGATTCCACCTTTTTCAGGGACTATTTCTAGACGAGAATTGGTGGTTAAGTCTTTAAGTATATAAGTGAGATATTCTTGTTGAGTAATGGCAATATTAAACATGATTAATAATTGATAATGACAAATGAATATTTAAAAGTAAATTTGAGACAAATAATAAGTAACTAAAGCACTACCAACAGGAACAGTCAAATTATCAATTCCTATCTGAGAAAAAGTTTCTAGAATTGTAGCAAAAATTCCGACCATCAAAGCAATAACTATATGTTGCCATTGCCAACTATTTACTAGAGAAAGAATGACTATTGTGACTAAAAAGCTGACAAAAGCCATAGTTAACGAACCTTCCAAACTTTTTTTATTACCCCAAACTTGATAAGGATGTTTACCCCATTTTTGTCCAATTAATGCTGCCATACCATCACCATAACTCATAATCAAAATAGCGATCGCGGTAAATTGTTTAGTTTCTTCTTGCCAAAATAAAAAAGTAAGCAGACCAATACTAATAGCGTAGAATAAAGTACCTAAACTTTTCCTGCCGACACTATTCACACTGGGTAAAATCGGTACTAAATAAGATGTAATCGCTATCAAACTGGCAACAATTGAAGCGAGAATAAGAACATCCTCAGTAATATCTAACCACCATGCCAAGAGGATGACGTTACCTGTACCAATATGAACTATTTTACGGGTTAATTCACTATCAATTCTTTGAAAACGACTCAGAAATTCGGCTATCCCAAGTAAGATGAGTAAATAAATAGTTGCAATGGTAATGGGAATAAATTGAGTCGATAAACTAATAAACATTTTAAATAGTTAATAGTTGATAGTTGATAGTTCATAACTTAAGCCCGATCAAATTTGATATAATTGTCCCGACAAATGCAAGCAGGATTTAATTCTTTTGTGTTGATTGAGATAAGGAAGAAAAAGGAATAGCAGCAATTATGGCGACACATAACCACCATAATGTATTAATCTGTGGACGATACCAAACTGTATCGACTAATCCTTGAGTCGCTAAACCGGCAATAGAAGCTAAAGAAGCAATTATCCACATTGCTTGGAGATTTTTTTGTATTTTTAAATATTTAATCAATTTGATTCCTCGAATTATTGTAGCGACAATCATCGCCAGAAAAGAAAAAATACCGATAATTCCAGTTTCTAAAGCAATCTCTAAAAAGATGCAATAGGCACTCAAAGCCGTATATTTGGTTTGCATATAAAGAGGATAAATTTGGTTGAAAACCTCATTACCAGGGCCAATTCCAATAAGAGGGTGATCTTTTAACATTTCTAAAACGGCAATCCAGACATTAATTCTAAAGTTGTTACTGCTATCTCCACGCCATTGGAAAATACTGACAACTCGAATTTGTAAAGGTTCAACAAAAATCACGGCTAAGGTTAATATACCAAGAAAAAAGACGATCGCGATCGGGATTATCCATTTTCGCCAAAAAGGAGATAAATATTCATTCCACCAAAACTTTAAACAAAGTAAAAATACTACGGCTGTGGCAACTAAAGCAATCCAACCACCACGACTATCGGTAAAGTAAACACAGGCGATATTAATGAAGAAAGCAAATCCTGCCAGAATTTTTTGACTTAATGTTTTCCAAATAATGAAAGCCGCTAAACTAAAAGCCACCGCAGGAATCAAATAACTTGCCAACAAATTGGGATTACCTAAATAGCTATAAACTCTAGTATCATTGGCTAAAGGTGAAGTAGGATCTGTCCATGTAGCTAAGGGTTTTACCCCAATAAACTCTTGTCTAATGCCATATGCACTGACGATTAATGACACTAATAAATAAACTGTTGTCACCCATGATAATAGTTTGGGATGCCTTAAAGTACGACTGGCTAAGGCAAAAAAGAGGATAAATAAGGTAAATTTGATTAAACCAGCTAAAGCGGCTGCTTTCAAAGGAGAAAAAGCGGTGGCAACCACCGATACTAACCAATATGCAAATAACCATAGATGAATGGCTGTAATTTGATCACTTTTGACTTCTGCAATGGTTAATAATGCCCAAAAACTTCCACCTGCTAATAAAATTAATCCCACTAAGGTGTTATTGGTAAAGGGTGCTGCCACAATTACTAAGCAAATCAATATTGTGGCGATAATATCAGCATATCCTAATAAATAACTACTCGATCGCCAATGGGATAATAAACCAATTAATTTACCTAGCAAACTGTTTTTTCGCCAATAAAGAAATGGTGAGTTTTGGGTGGAAGTCATACAGGTTAATTATTGATACTTAAAATTATTAACCCATAGTATCAGCTTTTTGAATATGGATAAAAAGTTTTGAAGGGTGTCATTATTGAGGTAGAGTTCTTGCCAACGTTAAGTTCCCGAAACGGTTTGACATGCTGCCTCTGTCACTCCTGAACCAATAGGATATCATTGCTCACCGTAAAAACCATAGTTCATTTGATGCCGATGATTTTTAAAATAACAGGACTTACGCAAAAGACATGATAATAGAAGGAGATTTTAATTCTTTTTT
>JAALKG010000181.1 GCA_011088145.1 Cyanobacteria bacterium MH1_Bin12
TGATTCATCCCATGGGCATAGCCGTGGGTCTTCTCAAGGAACACAGATAAAAATTAGACAAGTATTGACAAATAATCATCGCTTGTCGCATCTGAATTACTGAGGGCAAGAGGATCTCCTTATTCAAGTTAACTCTTATTATATTTCACTAATTGAGTTTGTTTATAGTAAATAAGCAATGCCTACTCTACAATGATTAATGATCTACCTTTTCGATCGCTTCTAACATAAATCCCTTTGCATTTTGTTTTTATTTTGGGTAATTCGTATAATGGAGTGGATATCAATGTAAATTTAATTTCCCCATGATGAAACAAGGTGATTTGGTCGATATAGAGATAGTAGATATTAGTAGTGAAGGTTCTGGTATTGGTAAGATTGAGCAACAAGTAATTTTTATTCCTGATACAGTCACAGGCGATCGCATTTCCAGTAGAATTGTCAGACTAAAGAAAAAATATGCTAACGGAAAATTAGTTGAATTAAAAGAAAAATCAGCACATCGTATTCGCCCTCGTTGCATCGTTGCGGATAAATGTGGTGGTTGTCAATGGCAACATATCGATTATCAACACCAATTAGAAACTAAAGCCAATCAAGTCCAAGAAACTCTGACTCGTATTGGTGGTTTTTCGGACTTTACTGTCGAACCAATTTTATCGGATCAAGAATTAGGTTATCGTAACAAAGTCAATTATCCCTTAGGAATATCACAACGAGGAAATATCAAAGCAGGTTATTACCAAAAAGGCAGTCACGATATTGTCAACATAAATAAATGTCCCATACAAGACGATCGACTAAATCCTTTCCTCACAGAAATTAAACAAGATTTACAACAGCTTGATCTTCGTATTTATAACGAAAAAAATGGTAGAGGTGCATTGCGTCATCTCTGTTTTCGTATCGGTAAACACACAGGTGAAATACTATTAACTCTTGTCAGTGCCAAACTCAGTGATGATAGACTCGAAAAACAAGCTGAAGAATGGGTTGAACGCTATCCTGATTTAGTGGGAGTTTGTTTAAATTATAATCCCGAAAAAACTAATGTCATTTTGGGTAAAAAAACAGAACTATTAGCAGGAAGAGACTATATTCAAGAAAAATTTGCTGATTTAACCTTTCATTTACGCCCAGACACATTTTTTCAAATCAATACTACCATTGCCGAAACTTGACTCAGTAAAATCATTGAAAAATTAAACTTAAATAGTGACCAAACCATCCTCGATTTATATTCAGGTGTTGGCACATTTAGTTTACCTCTTGCCCAGAAAGTGAAAAAAGTAATTGGTATCGAATCTTACGGCGTTTCGGTGGAACAAGCCAATCATAATGCTGAAGTGAACGATATTGAAAATGTGGAATTTATTAAAGGTTTGACAGAAGAGATTTTACCAACCTTAGAAATACTTTACCCTGATATTGTGATTCTCGATCCTCCCCGTAAAGGTTGTCAACCAGAAGTGCTAGAAACTCTTGCTAATTTTAAACCAGAAAAAATAGTCTATATAAGTTGTCATCCTGCTACTTTGGCTCGTGATTTAAAATTATTATGTGAACAGGGTGGATATAAGTTAGCGTGGGTACAACCTGCTGACTTTTTTCCTCAAACTCCCCATGTAGAAACTGCGATTATTCTCGATCGTCAAGAATAAAGTATATGTAGGGCAGGAACAATCCATGGCATATTTAACTTACCCTACAATATTCAATTATCTTTTTTCTTCCTCAACCTTGATAATTGCGGTACTGTAACACATCCAAGATGCGATCGCAATTATTAATTTGTTTAGACCATTAGTTTTTGTCTTTGATTCCATCTTTGACGATAAATCACTTCTAAATCACTAGCCGCTTTACGAAAAATACGTACTTGGTTAAACCAAAAGGCTTGAAAAAGTCGATAAAAAACCACGGTCATAATTGCCACAATTAAACCGACTGCGGTGGAAATTAACGATTCTCCAATACCAAGGGTGACACCATTAGTAGAAGCTGTACCCAATTCACTAATAGAAATGGAGCCGAGTGAACGTATTAAACCTAAAACTGTTCCCAGTAAACCGAGTAAAGGAGATAAAGCGATAACTCCCTCCAAGATTTTGTCTCCTTTTCGCATTAAGGCTAACTCGTCATCTGCACCTGTTTCCAAGCATAAATGGAATACATCAGGATCTGGATTTTCTAATTGTAAAGGTTTATTTAAAAGTTTTCCTAAAGGATGATTTCGATAACGAGAGGCAATTTCTCCTGCTTTGCCCCAATTTGTCATAGCGGCATCCATGACACTATTTAAAATTTGTTCTTCTTTAATTAAGACTCTTGCCCAAAACCATAAACGTTCAATAATAGTTCCTACTGCAATAATTGATAGAAATAGTAACGGCCAAATAGAGACACCGCCTTTTTCAATTAAGTCAGCTAAAGTCACTGATTTTTACTCCTCTGTATCAATAGTTGATTTTTTTTAACAATAAAAAATTTTTTTTCACAACAATTATTTATTAATGGTTAAAATTGTAACCGAATTTTTTCCTAATTTGCTCAATTAAGACCTTTGTAGTACAGACAAAGCAAACAATACTGACTTTAACTTTCAACCTTAAGCATCTTATTTTATAAGCAATATGGTGAATATCAAGCCTAATAACTCTTGTACATCAGATTAATCGATCGAGATTGTATAATAATCAAATTGATCTAATTTACAATATCCTGTGGTTTCATATAAATTTTTCGCCACCGTATTTGTTACCTCGGTTGCTAAGATTATTCTCACAGCTTTAGTCAAAATAGCATAGTTTTTCACTTCATTGAGCAAAGCCTTGGCTATTCCTTGATTTCTGGCTTCAGGAATCACAAATAAATCATTTAAAATCCAGACTCGCTTCATAGACACAGAAGAAAAAGAAGGAAAAAGTTGTGTATAACCCGCAGGTTGATTATCTTTAGTTGCTAAAAAAATAACTGAGTCTTGTTTATTAAAACGTTCTTTAATAAAATGTTTACCAGCATCATAATTTGATTCTTGACCATAAAAAACTCGGTAGCGATCGAATAAACAAGCTACATCATCTATTTGTAATTTTGTTGCTTGAGATATTGAGAGATTCATAATCGATTCTATAGAAAATATTTGACAAATAATTAGCGGTTATCTAGTTGATTAAATTAAAATTACTAACAGGAAAATCATATTCCATAAATAACACCATAAAAATGAAGTCAACAGTAACTTATTGGAATCCTCTGGCTAATGAAAATTCTGAGCAATGGGAAACTATTGAAGGAAGTGATGGTAATCTTTTACAACTTACAATTTCAGAAGATCTAGAATCGGGAGATTATACTAGACTGACAAAATTCAAGAGTGGTTATTCTACCAAAACTTTCGGTTCAAAAAGCCATGATTATCCAGAAGAAATATTTGTAATTTCTGGACGGTTATATGACGAAGCATTTGATATGTGGCTTGAGGCTGGTCATTATGCGAGTCGTCCACCACAAGAAGTTCATGGCCCTTTTTTTGCCGATGGTGATGTTCTTATCCTCGAAATATCTTATCCTAGGGCGTGTCATCAATTAAGCCAAATGACGATCGCTGCTAAATGAATACC
>JAALKG010000182.1 GCA_011088145.1 Cyanobacteria bacterium MH1_Bin12
AATTATAGTGGAAAAATCAATCAGTAAATCATCAGCACCAAAAGCACAAAACAAGGATGGCTTTCTCCTTTAATTTGGTGGTTGATTAAACCTTATTCTATGCGGGTGGCAGATGAATTGGTTAATGCGGCAGCCAAATGTCTTTGTTAAGTTGAAATAATCATTGTTGATGCACAGATTAAATTGTCAATATCTTAATCTTAGTTGTGTCTTGGAAGAATAAAAAAAGCGATCGCACTGCACAATGATGAATAGGCATTTGAAGCTATGCCAAAGGGCAAAGTGCCGAATTTTGATTGTTATTGTTCATGATCACTATTCATTTTAGTAATTAAATAAGCCAGAAAAAAACCAATTATTCCTGTAATTCCCACCTGCCAAAAATCAGGAAATATGGCAGAAAATAAGATTAAACTAGAAATTATAATTAAATATTTATTTTTAAATTTCATCATTCTTCTCTATCGGTTTCATTAAGCTAAAATTACTATCACTTATGACTATTTCTTGCCAACAATTTAAGCTTAATTTTTGCTCAGAAGATAATAATTCGTGATTCGATTTTGATTTTGGATAGCAATATAATTGATTTTCAGAAATAAAATTTAATTCAGATATCGTATTTTTTTGTATTAATAAATATGATGGAGTTTGCAGCAATGTTTTCAGTTTTTCTCGATCAATTGCAGTGATTTGACGATCGCTATAAAAGTTAAGAGAAGGACGATCATAGTCAAAATCAATATACACTTTTTCTTGAGTTGGTACAACTTTTTGAACTACTTGGGCAATGGGTTTAACCCTATAAGCTTCATTTAACTCCCACAACCAATAATTAGAAGAGAAAAAGACAATTAAAGCTACATACATTCCCCAGAATAAAATATAGATAAACTGTGGGTCTTTTTTTCGTAACAAGACAGTAACAGTTATAAATGTGATTAATAATAAACTTAGAACAGTTAATAAATTATAATTACTTGTTTGAGTAATCAGAAAATAAATTAAACCTCCTCCAACGACGATGGTTAAGAAAGTAAAAAAACGAATCCATAAACGAGGATAAGACTTAACAGAAGGGATTGATTTTATTTTAGCAAGAGACACCCCCGCAGCCAAAGATAAAGTTGGATAAATCGGCATAATATACCAAGGTAACTTTGTTCCCATCACAGACACTGCAACCAAATAAGTAATATTCGTAACTAAAATTAATTTTGCCCAACTCCAATTACGATTTTTCCAAGCAAATATAACTCCTAAAAGGGAAAAAAATATCCAAGGGTGAGGATATTTGAGCAATTCTAAGAAATAATACCAAATTGGCCCTTGGTGAGATTCAACTGTAGTGAAAACCCTTTCAATTGTTTGTTGTTGAATATTACTACTTACAAATTCTTTGCCGTAATATAAATACTGTGCCACATACCATGAAATTCCGGGAATAATACCCAAAGCAACACCCAACCACACTTTCACTGAAGAGATTAATCTGGGAGTATCCCAGAGAATAAATAAAATAAAGATGAGGCCAAATAACAGTGCTAACATCCAACTTTTACATAAGCAAATAAGGGCGAGGCTAATGCCCGCAGGGTAACTCCACCGCAAATCCCCTCGGGTTTTTAACGCACAAAGTAAAAACAAAATATAAAAACATGAAACTCCAACATCGAACATTGCTAATCTTCCATGTCTTACCACAGGTATCGTCGTCAAATAAATTAAGGCGGAAAACAAAGCATAATAGCGAGGCAAAAATAATTCCTTGGCAACTAGATAAAGTAAGGGAACGGATAAGGCTCCTAAACTAGCACCAACAATACGACTAGAAAATTCACTTACTCCCATGACGCTATAAACTAGAGCAGTAAGACTGTGAATCAAAGGAGGTTTGTTAAAATAAGCCTCACCCCACATCGTCGGAAATAACCAATGCCAATCAGCAAAAGAAGCGTGATAAATTTCTTTGGCAACTTGAGCGACAGTACCTTCATCCCAGTCTCTTAAGGGTGAATTACCTAAATTTACCGTATAGAGCATTATTGCTCCTACCCATAAATTAATAAAATAACAAAACTCTAACCAACGTTCTTTTGATTTAATTTGATAACGAGGAATACCCCAAATAAAAGTTTGACGACTCATGATAAAGAAGAATAAAGCAAAGCACAGATTACTGTTGTATAAAGGATTGAAATTAATCTTGCTTAGCGATACTAGATAATATTATTGCTAGTTTTAAAAACAAGTAATTTTGATGATTCACTCTATATTAGCAATTCCATTGAGAAGAATTGATCGATTTTAGAATTGGTATTATTTGTTTTTAATTGATCTTATCTTGTAAGTTAAATTAATATTAGTTGATATATTTATTTACCTTTTATGACAGAAATTATAACTACTGCTATTAGCGATCGCATTTGTAAGCACATGAACGAAGATCATGCAGATACCCTGCCATTATATGCTAAATGTTTTGGTAAAGTATCCGATGTCAAAAATGCTAAAATGTTATCGATCGACAATGAAGCAATGTATTTAGCGATCGATGAAAATAGCGATAAACCATTAAAAATTAAATTCGATCATAACTTAGAAGATGCTAAAGATGCCCATACTACCCTAGTTAGTATGCTCAAAACAGCAAAAAAAACTAATTAGAATCAGATCAAAAAGTAGTAGGGACAAGGCATGCCTTGTCCCTACATTAATACATCATCGCCAAAAATTATAATTGTTCACGCTCTTCAATCGGTATATAAGAAATATTTCGTTCTCCAACATAAACTTGAGTTGGACGAAAAATACGATTAACAGCTAATTGTTCCTTCCAATGTGCCAACCAACCAGCAACACGGGAAATGGCAAACATAGGAGTGAATAAATCGGGTTTAATACCTAATTTCCGATAAACTAAACCAGAATAAAAATAGACATTGGCATAAATTCCTTTATGTCCTAGTCTATCAGTGACCACTTTTTCGACTTCCAAAGCCATTTCATAATAATCGTCATAGCCAGTTAACTCAAATAATCTTTCTGCCAACTGTTGTAAGATTTTAGCACGAGGATCTTTGACTTTATAAACCCTATGACCAAAACCCATAATTTTCTGCTTATTCGCAATGCATTTATCAATATAAGGACGTACATTTTCTAAACTACCAATTTCTTTAAACATTAACAGCACTTCTTCATTAGCACCACCATGTAATGGTCCGGCTAAAGTACCGACAGCAGAGGCAACTACAGCATAAGGATCTGTAAGAGTAGAAGATGTTACCATAGCTGAAAAAGTAGAAGCATTCATGGTATGTTCGGCATGAAGCATTAAACAAGCATCAAAAATTCTCGCTTCTAAAGGTTCAGGTTCTTTCTCCGTTAACATATAGAGAAAATTAGCTGCATAATTGAGATTATCATTTGGTTTAATGGGATCATTTCCCTCACGCATTTGAGCAAAAGCGGCTACCATTGTGGGAATTTTGGCTAATAAACGTACTACAGCATCTCTAATATATCCTTCTTTATCTAAAGCTCTACGAGAGTAAAACCAACCTCATCCGGCCGCCGGAGTTTGGAGCGCGCCGTGGGGGTGGGCGGGGTCCGGGGG
>JAALKG010000027.1 GCA_011088145.1 Cyanobacteria bacterium MH1_Bin12
GAACCTCTAGATTTCTTAGGAATCCCGCGTCTCCGACGCTGGGAGGATGTCAACACTACTAACATATATAGTGACAATCCAAATCATTAACAAACAGAGTAATGATTAAA
This sequence comes from Cyanobacteria bacterium MH1_Bin12, assembly GCA_011088145.1. Taxonomy (GTDB): domain Bacteria; phylum Cyanobacteriota; class Cyanobacteriia; order Cyanobacteriales; family Cyanobacteriaceae; genus JAALKG01. Next base: position 111 of record JAALKG010000027.1, read on the forward strand.
TTAGGTTGATCGATTTAGTAAACTGTCAATCGAAGGACAAGGGACAAAGGGAATGTTGCTCATTCTGTTGCTTCTGTTCGTTCCTATTTTCTTCTTGATGAATGAATAGCATTGTATTCTTCTGTTTTGTGGTTATCTTAAACTACTTAAGAATTTCTCAGATAAGCTAAGATAGAAGTATTAAAAAACATCAAATTACCACTATTAATATTAACGCTCATTTAATTGAAACTCTTAATAATTTAACTTTAATGTAATCATAAAAATGTAATCATAAATATTTGAGTTCCTAGTTTTATTTTAATTTTAAGTTCTAAGTTTTGCTATTATTTCCTCAACTGCTAATTTCCCTTTTGTCGCCATATGAGTACTTCTAATATCCCCAAATCAAGTTTACAGATTCATCCTTTACAATATCGTGATTTAAATGCGATCGCAGATTTATTAAAAGAACGTTTAAATGAAGAGTATAATTCTTGCCAAGATTCATTATTGCAGAAAATACAAAAGTATCAAAGTTATTATGGCTTACTACAGTTATCTAATTTTTTCGCAGGTAGTTTTTGTAAAGACTTATATTTGTATATAGCCGAAAAAGATCAACAAATTCACGGTTTTATTCAAGTATCTCCTAGTAACTATAACCGTACAACTTGGAAAATAGAACAGATTTTAGTGAATCACAACACGTCATTAAGCCATTTGTTGGTAGGTAATTGTAGTATTGGTTCACAGTTATTAAGGTATTGCTTTGAACAAATTTGGGAAGCGAGAACATGGATATTAGAAGTCAATATCAACGAAAAAAATACCATTGGTTTATATAGAGAAAATGGCTTTCAACCCATAGAACAAATTACTTATTGGAAATGTCATCCCAGTATATTACAAGATTTAGCACAACAAGAAACAAGTTTACCCAATCTTTTGCCTGTAAGTAATGCAGACAGTCGCTTAATTTATCAACTAGACTGTGTCTGTATGACTCCTATGTTAAGACAAATATTCGATCGACATATTGAAGATTTTAAACGTGGGTTATGGCAATATGTGGGAGAAAATCTTAAAGCATGGTTCAAGGGAATTGAAACTATTAGTGCCTACGTTTTTGAACCTCAGAGGAAAGCTGCCATTGGTTACTTTAAATTAGAACTGTGTAAAAACGGCAATCAGCCCCATCAAGTTAACTTATTAGTTCACCCTGCTTATACATGGTTATATCCAAAATTATTGGGAAAAATGGCAGAAGTTGTGACAGCTTTCCCTTCTCAATCTCTGATACTATCATCTTCTAATTATCAAGCAGAAAGAGAAGAATATTTAGAAAATCTTGGTGCTACTAGACAAGAACATAATTTGTTTATGTCTCGTTCAGTATGGCATAAATTAAGAGAGTCTAAAACATTGGATTTGAGCTTACCAGAAGTATTAAAAGGATTAAAACCTGCTCATAATCCTATTCCTACACCTTGGACAAAATCTTATTGGAAGGAAAATTCTCAGTCTTCATCTCGACCTCATTCTTCTGATAATAATCAATCTTCAGATTAATTTTGAGTGAAAATTAGCAACTCTCATCTTATATTATATAGGCAATATTAAACGCCTGATATGAACAAAAGTGTTTTGTTTTCCACCACTTTAATAAAAGTGGGGATTAATCACATTTTATATTCATGTGCTCTGCTCCCCAATCCCTCATAGAAATCATAATTGGTTCCAGAGTTCTACCATAATCTGTAAGGGAATATTCTACCCGTGGCGGTAATTCTGCATATACTTTTCGTGCGACAATTTTATCTTTTTCTAATTCCCGTAGTTGATTAGTAAGCATCCGCTCTTATTACGGGTTCAACTGACGGTATCGGCTTAGACACAGCCAAGATTTTAGCTTAAAAGATATTTACAAATTTGGAGGAAAAAACTATGAAAGCCTTAGGTTTAAAACAATATTTACCCATTAGCGATGAAAATAGTCTATTAGATTTTGAAATCCCTAAACCCACAGCAAAAGGCAAAGATTTACTGGTACAGGTTAAAGCTATTTCCGTTAATCCAGTAGATACTAAAGTCCGAGCTCAATCAGATAAGGTTGAATCCGAACCCCGCATTCTTGGTTGGGATTCAGCAGGTGTAGTAGTAGAAGTTGGAGCAGAAGTAACAGAATTTCAAGTTGGAGACGAGGTTTACTATGCAGGAGATATTACTCGTCCTGGTAGTAACAGCGAATTTCAATTGGTGGATGAGCGAATTGTTGGCAGCAAACCCCAAAATTTAGATTTTTCTCATGCTGCGGCTTTGCCTCTTACTAGCATCACTGCTTGGGAAGCTCTGTTTGAGAGGCTGAATATTGATAAAAAAGGAGCGGATACAGGAAAGTCCATTCTAATTATCAATGGTGCGGGAGGAGTTGGTTCGATCGCTATTCAACTAGCCAAAAAACTAGCCAAGCTTCATGTGATTGCTACTGCTTCTCGTCCAGAAACCATCGCTTGGTGTGAAAAACTTGGTGCTGATCAAGTAGTCAATCATCGACATAATCTTGCGGATGAGATTAATAAAATTGGTCATCAAAATGTCGATTATATTCTTTGCTTGAACGATACCGATGGTCACTGGGAAGCTATGACTAAAGCGATCAAACCTCAAGGAATAATTTGTTCGATTGTGGAAAACAAACAACCCTTAGATATGAGTACTTTAAAAAGTAAGAGTGCAGCCTTTGTTTGGGAATTTATGTTTACTCGATCGATGTATCAAACAGAAGATATGATAGAACAAAGTAATTTACTTAATGAATTGAGTAAAGCGATCGAAGATGGTTTAATTATGACAACTTGTAATGATATAGTCAAACCAATCAACGCTAAAAACCTGAGAAATGTTCATCAACGTCTTGAAAAAGGTAGAGCTATTGGCAAAATTGTTCTAACTGAATGGAATTGATCTTTAATAACTGATGTACACAAAAGGTTGAAAAGGATCGCAAAGTCGAGCTAGAATCGTTAGAGAACAAGTAACTTATTGATACTGTTTTATTTTCGAATTGATCCGATACAACAATTGCAAGGCTTTGTTTTGAATCTGAGTCAATCTCAGGCAAATGAGTGAATTCACCCTTACATTTAAGGAAAACTAAACATGATGATAATATAGCGTTTTTCACAGTTATGAGGTACGGTTTGAATTTTGTAAGTCCCCGTGAACAAATAGCGAAGCATCCTCTAGCCTTCCCCTTACAAAGGGTTATAGAAAGCGGAAAAGGGGCTTTAGGTGGCTTGAATCTGAGTTGTTTGTACCTTACTTAGATGGGAATTGCTATATATTGAATTATTTCAGATAATTTTAATTTTAAAAAAATCCTCGACAAAAAGCTATGGAGAGAGTTAAGGTATGATAAAAAGAACCATAAACAACCTAAGAGAAAAATAATTGACTTTTAGTGATACGGGTGTCGAAGTTTTTTTTGGTTATCACAATAGAGTACAGAAAAAATAAATGACTGTTATCTTTGTGGCAAATACTTCACAGCGAGACTGTCAATATGGCAAGATTAAATCAAGTAACTTGCTAACAATTCAAACGATATTGTTTTTTCTCATTTGTACGGCCCATTAAAGAAATAAATTTGACATACCTATTTTGGATAAGTATTTCTCCTAATCACAAAGGAGGATGGGATTTTTTCGTGAATGGAATGTAATGATTTTCAATCAGTCAAAAATTGTGTGAGATTGTATTTTGTCAATCTTTCATCTTTACTATTGCTTTTTTATTCTTTTTTGTTATTATGGCATTCAAATTTTAATTATTAACATTGACTAGTAATGGTCTAATGTATCTTAATATTTCCAGTAAATTAAATTAGTAATAGTGGGTTAAATTTTAATGGTGTGGTCGGGTTTTCCTGACAATTTAATTATTGTGTTAAACCAATTGTTTGATTTTGGTTTGATATTTTTGTCTTGTTATTTTATCTCCTTTCTGATCAAAGAGCGTCGTGCTCAGAGAATGATTCGTGGTCTACTATTTCTTTTTGCTCTTCTTTTTGTCAGCGATAAAATCTTTAAACTAATATTATTTAGTTTCTTTTTAGAAAGATTTATTTTGATTTGTGCTTTGTCCATTGCGATCGTTTTTCAATCAGATTTACGTCGTTTTTTAGAGTTATTAGGAAAGGGAGAAATCGAACAATTTTTTCAATCAAATAATTATTTACCTAAAGAAAACAATATCATTGACGAAATAGTTGATGCGGTCAAAGAATTATCTCAAAATCGTATTGGTGCTTTAATAGTAATTGAGACGTTTAATACAATTGAAGAAAGAGTTTTTCTTAATCCTGGAGTTAGATTAAATGCCAGCATTAGTAAAGAGTTATTACAAACTATTTTCCAAACCAAAAGTTTATTACATGATGGTGCTGTCTTTATTCGAGGTTCGGAAGTTGTTTCAGCCGCGGTTATTCTTCCCCTTTCTGAGCGTAGTAATTCCAAAAAGATGGGCAAGTTAGGTACTCGTCATCGTGCCGCAATGGGTTTATGTGAAAAAGTTGAAAATTGTGTTTGTGTTGTGGTATCCGAAGAAACAGGTTCCATTTCTTTAGGAGAAAAAGGTCTTTTAAATCGTCCTTTAACTAGTACTAAATTAAAAGATTTATTAGAGGAAAAATTGTCTCAACCACAAGAAAGAGAAGTGGTTACTGGTGTGACTAGATTAAGTAAAAAATTGGGCTTTCAAAGTCTGAATTTATTGTTGAGTTTCTTTAAATCAAATCAGAAAAGTTCTTCGACACTACCTCCTTCTCATAACAAACAACGATAGGTAAATAATTAATAATGAATGATCAAGGTAAATTAATAGTTATAACAGGTCCTAGTGGTGTCGGTAAGGGGACAATTGTTAAGTTTTTATTGACTAATAATCCACAAATTTTTGTTTCTATTTCTGCTACAACTCGATCGCCTCGCCATGGTGAAGTTGATGGTGTAAACTATTATTTTTTATCCCGTCAAAAATTTCAACAGATGATTGAAGATGGTGAATTATTAGAATGGGCAGAATATGCGGGCAATTATTATGGAACTCCGAAAAAACCAGTCATAGAAGGAATACAACCAGGAAAAACTATTCTTTTAGAAATAGAAGTATTAGGGGCAAGACAGATACAAAAAAATTTCCCCTCCGCTACGAGAATTTTGATCTTACCTCCATCTTTTGATGAGTTAGAAACCCGCCTCAGAGGCAGAGGTAATGATAATCAAGAGGCTATAGTCAAACGTTTAGCTAAGGCAAAAGAGGAAATTGATGTCAAGGATGAATTTGATTACCAAATAGTTAATGACCATTTACAAAAAGCTGTCAATCAAGTCGAAACAATAATTTTTTCATAATTAACGACTAATCATTTATCTAGTATTCTGTCAATTTTGTTGAGAGGTTCAAAACTCAAACAAAACAGTTTCTCTCTCCTCTTTTCGCTTTTTTTCCTTGCTACCATAACCCATCATTTGATACTTAAGGAAATGCTAAGGACAACCAAGGGATTGACGAGTACTTGCACCAGTAATAGGATTAATACCCTTAGCAGTTTGACAAAGTTGAGCAACTTGTTGCTTATCTAGAACTGCAAATGTAAAGTCTGCACCTTCGATATTAGCATCTTTAAAAGTCGATCGCATCATAATAGCTTCACGAAAAACACTATCAGTTAAATCAGCATTGTCAAAACTAGTTACATAAGCTAAACCATTGGTAAAATCGGCATCATGAAAATTAGCACCATTAGCAGTTACACCATTAAAAACTGCACCTCGTAAATCGCTATTACTAAAATCCGCACCTTCTAATTTAACATTAGTAAATTCTGCTAACTGCAAATTCTGTCCGATAAAGCTTTCATTATTAAGATTTTGACTTTCAAAACTAGTGCCTGAAGTTACAGCACTAGAACTCGCTGCCAATGCAGGATTACTGGGTAATAATAAAATAGTTAATGCCAGAATTATCGTCAAAAAACGACTTATATATTTAATCATAATACTCCTTATAAAACAGATATTAGTACTTTGTTTGTAAAATTTATTGCTTAAAATCAAGAACTGTGAACTATTGTAAACCGAAGTGTTGAATTTTAAACCACATTCATTTTACAAATTGGAGTTTTTTTGATTAGTAATTCAGTAAAAACAATTGAGCTTTTATCCTATTTAGGAAAAAATTTAGGTGATTATTATGTTTATTTCACTCACAGAAAATGTTCATATATGAACATTTTGAAGGCTCATATTAAGGGCTTCTTGAGGCTTTAAAGGTGCCTTAAATTGACTTTGTTTTGGAGAAAGAATTTTTGTTGTAGATGCTCCAAAGCGAGTTATTGGAAAGAATAAGGTTAAATCATATAGGATTAGAGAGGACAAAATGTTCATACACGAACATTTTGAAAATCAGAAATAAAGCTATCAAAACGATTCATCAAAAGATCAAGAGTTTCAAGCCCTGCCTTTAAAGGCGTGAGTAATTTTGATGGTCGTTCAAAGCTATTTTCAAAAATGACCTTTGCCCCTTGCCCTTTGCCCTTCGATTGACTCTAATTAAAAACAGCTGTTTTGAAGATGAGCGTGGTTTAAATAAAAATCGGAATAATTTTCATCACGATTTACCCTATATTTAAAGTCGATGGGATAAGTCCGATTTATTTCCGTTAGACTCAAAAGAATGCCAAAACGGAATTGATAGATAGGGAAAATCTTGCCAGAAGACAATAAACTCATTTGAGGGCATTGATTAATCAATTATTTTGATAATCCATGGGAAATAATTTTTTCGATAATACGAGATCGCTATTTTGAAGATCATGAATTAATTCTCTATACCTTAATAACAAGGCTTTTCGGTTATTTTGATATCCCAACTTTGCCACCAAAAACAAAAAAAAGATAATAATGTAAAGTATCATTTAATGATCCATGATAGATAAAGCAGAAAAGAGATGGTAAAGACTCCTGACTACTCCCCTAAATCTGATGATGAGCAAAAGCAGAATAAATTATTGAGTAAAATTAACTTTTTAAAATTTTGGCGATCGCTACTCTATCTGATGTTATTATCCTTAGGAGGAGGGATAAGTTATAGTTGGCATTTTTGGACTCAGAAAATGATACCGACGATAGAAGAGTCTGTCAGCAAAACTCTATCTCGCCCCATCAAATTAGGAAAAGTACAAGCTATCTCCTTTACTTGTGTTGTTTTAGGAGAAAGTTATTTACCCAGTACATATAGAGACAATGATTTTGTCATCGCTGAAACCGTCAAAATTGATATAAATCTGTTCAAAATTTTCACAAAGGAAATTGACTTAAAAATTACCCTTCAGAAAGCTAAAGTTTCTCTGAAAAAAGATAAAGATAACGCATGGTTAAGACTTAGATTAAAAAGCAAAAAAACCCCTTCAGGAAAATTGCGTGTTAACGTCAATGCGATCGCTTTTGAGAATAGTAAATTAAATATCCAAAATAATCAAGACCCTTCAGTCATAAAACTTGGCATTCCTTCTGGCAATATAACTCTTGATGATCCTAAAAAATATTTATTTGATATCGTCGGCAACCTCGAAAATGGTGGCAGGGTAAAAGCGATAGGTTTACATAAACCAAAACCAAATCAATGGTTTTTTAAACTAGATAACAAAAACTTGCCCATCAATACCATTAATCAAATTGTTACTCTGCCCGTAAATGTTAGTTCAGGTACTGTTACAGGTAAATTAACACTGGACTTATTACAGGGTGATGTAGACCTAAATCGTCTTGGTGGAGAAATGAAATTTACGGGAGTTGATTTGTTCATTCCCAAAGTACCTCAAACTTTAACCAATAGCAGCGGCATAATAACTTTTAAAGATAGAAACGTAATTCTTAAAGGAATTGAGACCAATTTTGGTTTAATTAATAGTCAAGTTCAAGGACTTATTCGTAACTATGAACAATTAGATATAATCGCTGATACTAGTAATTCTATCTCGATCGATGACTTACTCACCTCCTTAAAATTAGATCAAGTTGATCTGGAAAACCAAGGTAAAGTCAAAGGAAAAATCAAGATTACAGGTGATATTACACAACCTTTAATCGAAGCGGATATAGTTAATGATCAACAAATCACCATTGAAAAGATACCGATTGATCAATTATTTGCCAACTTCACTATCAAAGATTCTCAATTAAATCTGCAAAAACTAAATGCAAAACCTTCCATTGGAGGTACACTTAATGCGACTGGAAAAGTTGGTTTAGGCAAACAAAACAGTAACTTTTCTATTGATTGGCAAGCCGACAACATCTTAGCTGAAAAAGTAGTTAATCTCTATGGTGAAAAGTTACCTATTCAAGTAGGTATGGTTGATGGTGATTATAACCTTGTCGGTGATTGGCAGCAAATTAGTGAAACCGTGTTAACAGGTAGCTCTACTGTTGAATTAGCCAGTAGCAAAGCAACCATTAATCGCTTAAAAATGGACAAAAACTCTTGGAGAGGACAAGTTGACTTACCTTCTTATCCATTAACAGATTTACCCAGTATCGATTGTAGCAAAATCGGTTGTCAAAACTCGATCGCTAATGGTCAATTCCAAGCATCAGGAAACAGAAATGGTTTTGATTTTACCAATACCAAATTACTAGGAAGATTCAGTTTTAATTTAGCCCAAGGACAAGTTACTTTAACAAATGCTCAAATTAATAACAATAATTGGCAAGCAATAGTTAATACCAAAAATGTAGATGTATCCCAACTACCATCAGTCAACTTATCCTCATTTTTCATCAAAGAAGATATCAAACTGACTGCCCAGTTTCAAGCCCAAGGTAATTTTACTAACATTCGTGATGTTGATATTAAAGGGCAAGGTCATCTTAATATACCTCAAGGTCAAGTCAAAGTTAGTGACTTTGTGCTAAAAAATGAACAATTTCTCGCTACAATCTTTACAAATGGTTTTCCTCTACAAGATGTGAGTCAAACCTTACGAGGAGATGCTATTGGTCAATTAATTTTGGCTGGTAATATCAACAATCTTGAACTACCATTTATTAATATTGATGGTAATTTGAAATTAACTGAGGGAATCAGTGTGGTAGCTGAACCCATGGATGTTGATGTTAGGTGGAATGGAGACAATTTACGAGTCAAAGAAGCTACCATTGATAATGGTCTCAAAGCCCGAGGAATTATTGACTATGACTTAGATAATAATTTTGTCACAGGTATAAATTTGGATGTTGCTGGCAGACAAGTAAATGTCAAAACATTGCCTTTGCCTGACTCTCTTGATGTTCTTAACTATAAAGGTAACGGCGACTTTCAAGGAAAAGTTGTGGGTGATGGCAATTCCGCCGAACTAAAAGGAAAACTAGCTCTCAATAACCTAAAATTGTCAAATATTCCCTTTTCTAAGCTTACAGGTAATTTGCTTATTTCTGCTACTAAGGGTATCAACTTAGACTTAAATTCAACAGAAGGAGAAGATCAATTATTTGTAAAACTAGATAAAAGCTATCAACTTCAAGAACTTAATGTAAAAAGTAATAACACATTTGTCAAAGGTCAGGAAAATAATGGAAATCTAGCTTTAGATATCGAAAATATCCCTTTAGATAAAGTAACTCAACCTTGGTTAAGTACTCTTCCTGATTCAGTGAAAAAAGTTGGTGGTAGTCTTTCGGGTAATGCTGACTTAGATATTACTAACTATAATTTGAGACAAGCAAACATCGTTATTAATCAACCACAAGTTAATCATTTGGAAGGAGATATTCTCACCACTAAATTAACTTATAATACAGGTGTGTTGACTTTTGATGAAGGGAGTCTTCAACATCAGAAAAACCAATATTATTTTACAGGTAAATTACAACCTTTTATCGAAAATCCCCGACTGGAAGCAAATTTAAAAGTCAAAAAAGGTAAGATCGAAAATCTACTTACTAGTCTACAATTTTTTGATTTTGCTGATATAACCAATGGATTTAATCCTAGACAATATGGTAACGCAAAGGATTTATATTCTGCTGTTAATAATTCTCAGATAGATAACGACAATAATAATGATTCTACTTTAGATGATTCATCTCGATCGTCGACTTCTGCTGTTGAACAAGAAATTTCCACCTCAGCCAATCTTTTGTTGGGTAATGACAAAGACAAATTAAGTAGCCGTTCATGTTCTTTAATTAAATCAACAAGTAATCTTAAATCTAACAATACTTCCCAACCATTAATTTCCATAGAGGATTATGAGAATTCCTTCGCCGATGCTTTTGCTTGCTTCGATAAAATTGAAGAGCAAATAAGCAAAAAGAAAACAACTAGAGAAAATACGACTATTCCCACATTAGAAGAATTAAATGGTAATTTCACTGGGGGTATTGATTTAACCGCCTCCATTGCCACAGGAGTTCAAGCAGAGTTTAATTTTAATGGGGACTATTGGCAATGGGGTAAATATAAAGGTGATTCATTCCAACTAACTGGTAGTTATGACAATGGTTTATTAACCTTTTTACCGATTAAGATTGAAAGTGATGGAAGATTTTTAGCCTTGACAGGTACTTTTAAACCTGAAAGAATTTCTGGAGAATTCACCGTATCTAACTTGCCTGTGAGTCAATTAAAACCCTTTTTAAAAGTGCCTGATGCTTTTGATATTGAAGGAGATATTAATGCCTCAATTGCAATTAGTGGAAGCCAAGAGCAACCTTTAGCCAAAGGTAATATTGAGGTTGTAGACTCTCGAATTAATGGCAATAGAATTGAAAAAACAGAAGCAAGTTTTGGTTTTAGAAATTCCAGAGTTGATTTTTTGGCTAGTAGTAAGTTAAATGAAGAAATTGATTATTTTACTATAATCGCCAGTGTTCCTTTTCAATTATTTTCTAAATCGATTAGACCCGAAAATGATAATTTTAATGTCGATTTTAATCTCACCAAAGAAGGTTTTTCTTTATTAAGTGTTGTTAGTGATAATCAACTTAATTGGGTAGAAGGCGATGGAAATATTGATCTAGAAGTTAAGGGTAAATATAATCAGGAAGGAAGTGAAATTACCAATATTGAAACGAAAGGAATTGCTAATTTAAATAATGCAGTAATTAACGGAAAAATTTTCAATGAAGAAGCAATAACCAATATTAATGGTCAAGTTTTATTTGATTTTTCCCAGATAAATGTCCCTAATTTAACAGGTAATTTTAGTGGAGGTCAAATTTTACTTTCAGGAACATTACCATTACTTAATGGTAATCTTAAAGACAAATCCTTAAATCTTTTGATTGAAGATTTAGCTTTAAATTTAGAAGGTTTATATAAAGGAGATTTACAAGGTAATTTAGCAATCAAAGGTAGTGCGATCGAACCTGAAATAAGTGGTATAATTAGCTTGAAAAATGGAGATATAAAAATACCTAAAAATACAAAAACTGAAGCAAGTGAAGGAGAAAATAAATCAAGTAACCAGACTATTAGTCAGATTAAATTAAATGATTTAATTCTGAATTTAGGAGACAATATACATGTTACTGAGCCTATTTTATTGAGATTAAAAGCTGAAGGTAATTTAAATATTAACGGTGATTTAAATAATATTTTACCTGAAGGAATAATTAAATTAAAATCGGGTACAGTCAACTTATTCACTAGCCAATTAAAATTAGTTAAAAACTATGATAATATGGCTCGTTTTACTCCCGAAAATGGTTTGAATCCTTATCTTGATTTACAATTAGAAAGTTCTGTAACCGAAACAAGTCGATATCAACTACCTGATAATTCAAATCCCAATGAAATTCAAGATCTTAGTGATTTCTCAGTTAATACAGCTCAAACAATTAAAGTCAAAGCAAATGTTAAAGGTAGGGCTGATAACTTGACTAATAATATTGAGTTAAGTAGTAGCCCTCCTCGTGATCAAATAGAAATTGTCGCTCTTTTAGGAGGAGGATTTGTTAATAATTTTGCAGGAGGTAGTGATGAGTTGAATTTAGTCAATTTTGCCAGTGCCGCAGTTTTAGGTACTGTACAGGGGCAGATACAAAAAGCTTTAGGTTTTGATGAATTAAGACTATTTCCTGCTCAAATTTTAGATTCGGAAGAAAGGACTTCAACTCTGGGTTTAGGAGCGGAATTAGCTTTAGATTTAAATGATAATATTTCTGTTTCAGTTACCAAAATTTTCACTAATGAACAAGCACCTCGATTTGGCATTAGATATCGTCTTAATGAAAAAATACTTCTGAGAGGTTCTAGTGATTTTGAGCAAGATAGTAGAGGTGTTATCGAATTCCAGCATCGTTTCTAGTTTTTAATGTTACGAATAAATAGAGGTGGCTAAAACAATCAACAATCAAAAAACTGCTCCCTATAAATAAAGAGCAGTCTTTAATTTTATTTGTTTAAATTTAATGAATAAATTGAAAAATTAAATTTATTTGAATTAAACTTACATAGATGAACCAAGTCCAGCATAAGCACCATAGAAAAATAATGCTAGTACACCTAAAGCACCCATTCCAGCGATAGTACCTACTATCCATAAAGGAATTTTGGTATCTCCCATGATCGAACCTCCTAATATGAATTAATTATTTTAGTTGAAGAAATAACTAGAGAATAAAACACCTAGTACAGCTACCATTAATAAACCTAAATACAGAGAAGTACGGTTTAGTTCTACAGATTGTCTATTAGGATTTGAATTTCTATCCATGATTACTCCTATTTATTTATTGTTATCTTTGAATGAATTGCATTGCGGTGATAGCACCAACAAAGAACACACTAGGTACGGCTAAAGTGTGTATAGCTAACCATCTTACTGTAAAAATAGGGTAAGAAATTGGTTGATTAGGGTTATTACTTGTCATAAATGTTATTACCTTATTTATTTAACTAAGTTATTGATTAAACTGTTGAATCTGATTTGTGGCTTCGTAACGATCACTAATAATAGGTAACTCTTCACGAGTTTGAGTGAAGTACTGGTCAGGACGAGGAGTACCAAACACATCGTAAGCTAAACCAGTGCTGACAAATAACCAACCAGCAATAAACAGCATAGGAATTGTAATACTATGAATGATCCAATAACGTAAACTCGTTACAATATCGGTAAATGGACGTTCACCTGTATCTCCAGCCATAATGAAACTTTGCCTCCAAAATTTTTTATCTAAATCTAATTTACAACATTGATGACTTAACTCACATTAAGCCTTTTATATCATTATATATTTGGTAAAATTGAGGTGTTAATAATCTCTTAATTACCTAAGTGGTCTGCGTATTATATTTTAACAGAACACCACGCTCTCCCAAAATAAAACCTTTATTTTCATTAATAAAAACTATTTTATAGAGGTTTGAAGGAACAGATGCGATCGCAGTATCTTTAACCCAAGAATCACCGTTATCAGGACTAAGTATCAAATTACCACTACCCCCTGCCAACCACATTTGTTCTCCATCAGGTGATGCTAAATCCAGAAAACCCCAACTAGTAGAATATTCAGGAGTAATTGGTTCACCCCAATCTTCAAAATTCTCAGATTGACTAAATTGAACTTGTCCCCCTCTAGCAATCATCCACAAAGTGTCATCATCAAAAAATCCCATAGTTTGTAAACGACGAGAAGAATTACGTTGGTGAGGAGTCCATTCTTGATCCCCAGGTTGCCATGTAGAATAAAAATTTCCTCTGGTACTAACGGCAACATATTTACCCTCAGGAGAACGTCTAACACTGCGGGCAACACCCACTGCACCTTCAACTAATCCTTTCCAGCTTTTCGCCCCATCCGTAGTTTTATAAATAGCACCTAAATTAGTAACCATTTCGGCAGTATTATTACCAAGGGCGATAATACCATAAGGTACTCCAGGTAATTTTTCACTAAGAAGAACACGTTCCCATGATTTACCTGCATCGGTTGTATGTAACAAAATAGCAGGAGCACCAGTAATCCAACCTTCGTCACCAAAAAAGCTAACACCGGTGAAATTAACTTTGGCTTCACCTAAATCAATGGTTTTCTCTTGCCAAGTATCTCCTCCATCTGTCGTTTCAAACAAAGCAGACTTTGTACCAACCAACCAACCATGATTCCCATCGTTGGTAAAAGCAATATCTGCAAAAATGGCTTCTGTATCTAAATTAATTGTTTGCCAAGGATTTTCACTGATAGAAGGCAAATAAGAGCAACTGATACAGAAAAAAGTAACTACTATAAATACTAAAAGTGATTTTGCTCGATTCAATAATAAATTCATATTTATTTGGAAAAAAAATTTAATGGATCAATCTGTTTTATATTTAGTTCAACCCATACAGACTAAGAAAAAATAAAGCAGCCAATACCAATGCACCAAAAATGAGCAAATTCTTTTGTCCTGGTGTTAAACGATTAACTCCAAAACCATAATCTAAATTTTCGGCAAATCCTGATGGTGCATCAGTAGCTCCAATATTTGTAAATAAGTTTTTATTTGCTCCACATACTGGGCAACGCCAGTTATTCGGTAAATCAGTAAACAATGTTCCTGATGGAATCTTTGCTTGACTATCTCCTTTTGATGGAACATAAGTGTATCCGCAAGAACGACATTTGTAACTGGCGGGTGCTTGTTCTGCTAATGTCTTTTCTAAACTAGCTTTGCTAACCTGATTTTCTTTGTTGGCTTCACTCATGATTACAATTATCGAAGCAGATCTTAAAAGTTTTTTAAGATTTATTACATAATAAGAATTATTACATAAAAAGGGATAAATATTTTCTGCATATAGCAATAAATGAATAGATGATTAAATCTACAGGTCTTGGTTGCTATATATTTAGTAAAAGCTGACTACTGAGGCGAATTGCTCATTGTTATAAAATGAGCTTATTAATAGGTATATTTTCTCTCCACACGTCTTTTTACATCATAGGAACTAAGTCAATTTTATGAATTTATATTGCGAAAAATAACTCTTATTTCTCATTAAGCTTAAATAGATAATCTTATCTGAAGATAGTTTTAAATTGTTAGTTCTGGATTAGATTGTCGAGGTTTTAATTCCAAAGCACCTTTGGGATAACTAATTCTCTGATGGTTAAATTGTTGCCAAACATTAACAAATACTTCAGCAATAATAGGTAACTCTTCGTATTTAATCCCAGAATCATCTAATTGGTGATCTCGCCAACGAGCCTTGAAAATCTTGTGAATCATTGCAATTGCCTGTTTCGGAGTTGCACCTTTGAGCGATCGCAATGCCGCTTCACAACCATCAGCTAACATAACAATACCCGTTTCACGAGATTGAGGAATAGGACCATCATAACGAAAATCATACTCATTAATGATTAACTTAGGATCTTCTTCTGCCAGTTTTTGAGCTTGATAATAAAAATAAGAAACCAGTAAAGTACCCTGATGTTGAGGAATAAAATCACGAATTGCTTGAGGTAAACCACATTTTTTAGCCATGACTAAACCTTTACTCACATGCTTTTTGATGATATCAGCACTTTCCCAAGGATCATTAATCTGATCATGTTTATTCGGACCACCCATTTGATTCTCTATAAAGCCCAGAGGATCGTGCATTTTTCCTATATCATGATACAAAGTACCAGCACGAACTAATTCAACATTACAATGTAAGCGACGAGCTGCAGCCTCGGCTAAACCTGCCACAAACACCGTATGCTGAAACGTACCCGGTGCTTCTGTTGCCAATCTTTTTAGTAAAGGACGATTAGGATTAGATAGTTCTGCTAGGCGGATGGGCGTAATCAAGTCAAAAAATCTTTCCAAGTAAGGAGAGATGCCCAAAGCCATAATTGTATAGCTTAATCCTAAAGTTCCATAGCCGATGGCGGTAGGTAAAATACCATACCAAATTAAACCTACAGTAGAATTACTTAACAACGCAACTATAAAATATAAGCTACCCTGAGTTAGTCCGATTCCCACACCTAAAAATGCCAATTCCTCTCGTGAATGAAGACGACTAGCAATCAAAGATGCAACTAATCCTGCTGTAATTGAAGGAATCAGATATCCCCAGCCAACCATATTTGTTTGAAATAAGCTCAAACTTGTGAGAATGACAACCTGAGTAACAGCAAGAGTAGGCCCATAAAAAGTACTGGTTAAAAAGCCCACTGCGGGCAGAGAATTATAATTGACATTAAATAGATTTATGACTGGAACAGAAAGGGTTAGTAGCCATAACAAAATTTGATCTCGTCGACGTATTTTCTTTTTGATTTTATTTGCTATGGTCATAAATAAGACGATCGAAATAGAAACTAACGCACCAGAAGCCGCTACTCCGGTAAAACTAATTCCCCTACGACTTAAACCCAAATTATCTAGTAAAACAAAATCTTCCTGAGAAATTGTTTCTCCTTCATTAACGATTACTTCATCTTTTTTGGCAAAAATCACAATAGGATCAACATTTTGCTCTGCCTTTCTAAGTTGTTGAAGGCTTTTTTCTTTATCAATAACTAAATTACTTTTTAGATGAGGAGTTAGCAATTTAACACCAATCTCAGTTAAAGATTGATCAAAGTTCCCTTTCAAATGAAGAGTTGCAGTATTATATTTAACCTCATGAGAAAATTGTTCATAAATACCTTGAGTTAAAATTAAATTCTGGGATTTGAGAATTTCACTTTTGATGTTTTCCCAAGTCTTTTGATCTAAATTCAAGACTATTTCTAGTTGTGTCTCATTTAGATAATCAATTTTGTTCTTGCTAATTCTTTTTTGAACAGCTTGATATTCTTCACGATTACTTTGTAATTGCTTAAGAAAAAGCTGAAATTCTTCTTGGTCAGATTTTTTTTGATAATTTAATAATTGTCGTCGTTTTTCGTCTTTTGTAACAGAAGCGTCTTCTTGTTTAGGAGAGTTAAACTCGGATAAGATTTTTTGCCACTCTATTTCGGGAAGAGAATATAAATCTTCCTGTACAGAAGTTGACAAAATTTGCGAAGAGATATAATTGAGGTTTTGTTTTAATTCACGTAGAGTATCTATTTTTTCAAGTTGAGTTTGAATACTAACTTTTAAATCTTGAGAAATATTTAAATCTTCTTGGTACACTTTGAGTGAACCATTACGAATCTCTTTGAGCTTTTCTTGGGTACTTTTATGATCGACAAAACTACCATCTTTAGTTGCGACAATTCTTGTCGGAGCTATAGTTCCGACTGCTAATTCTGGTTGATTATAAAAACGATGACTAATTAATCCTGTTAGACTCGTAATCGAGATTAAAATCATTGCTGGTGAATGTATTTTGCACATCCAACGCATCAATAGTGTTCTATCGTCGGTTTTTTGATAGCTATAAGAATTGCATTCAGTCACCTGAGAGGTATAGCTAGGACTGGATTTATTTTCTGATTTATTCAAAAGTTTCTTAATCAGCGATAAAGTTTTCATATTTTAATTTCTTTTACATCCGACTTCTCAAAAAATTATGAATATTAAATTAAATAACCACTCCTTTTATGAATCTTAATCCATCTATTATAGTTTATTTATTTGTTCGATATTTCTTCACTAAATGTAAATTTTTAATCTTGTTTGCGTGAAAACTCTTATTTTTTTTTGCATGTAATAATTATTGATTCTTAAAATCCCTGTAATTGTTTTAATTATGGGCAATCAATACTTTTTTGCTATCTTCTAATTCTTATCAAATAAAGATAGTTTTAAATCCATATCAGATATTTTTTCATTGTCATGGTACTATCACCATTAATCTATAATTTTTTGCCTTTATTTTTATTGATAGTTTCAGACATAATTTGATTTTTCGCCGTTTATAAATTAGATAATTTACTCAGAATGCTTACCTTGAAAGCAAAGTTGGCAAACGAAAGTGACTTCATCGTTGCAGTGACAATTTTTTTTGATAATACTTCCAAACCGACTTACTTTTTGTTTCCTATTCTTTTATCCATTCTCAACTGTTAACACAACAATTATTTCCAGCTGAATACTTTCTCTTAAACAATGTCTTTAGATTGTCAAGCTGTTATTATTTCGTTATTTACGAGTTAATACATAAGAAAAAATAAGAGAAGTTGTAACAATTTTTAATAAAACAACTATCGACACCCAAAAAGCTTTAATCTATATGCAATGAATGGATCAAGAAAATAGATTTTAATATAACAAGAATCAATGAGTATAAAAGCAAGTGGCGGTAGTTCTTTAGCAAAACCGCAATTATACCAAACAGTTGCTGTATCAACTATTATCCAAGCAGAACAGCAAGATCGCTTCCTCGATCGCAACGAACTTGGTGAATTAGATACTTATTTCAGTTCTGGACTCAAAAGAATTGAAATAGCAGAAGTAATCACCAAAAATTCGGAATTGATCGTTTCTCGTGCCGCTAATCGCATCTTTTCAGGCGGCTCTCCTATGGCTTTTTTTCAAAAGCCTCCTGTAGAGCAACAAGAATTGGCGATGGCTGGGGGAGCCAGTCGTTCAGTGGCGGATTTGCCTACTGATATGAAAGCCGCTAAACAATCTACTGAAACTTTTGTTTCCGCAAATAAAGGAAGCAATGAGGGTGGTGGATTTTTAAGTAGCTTATTTTCTTCTTTCACTAGTGGGGGTATTGGTAAGATTCCTGCTGGATTCCGTCCCATTAACATTACTCGTTATGGTCCTTCTAATATGACCAAATCTTTACGAGATATGTCTTGGTTTTTACGCTACGTCTCTTATGCAGTTGTAGCAGGAGATCCCAATATTCTAGTAGTTAATACTAGAGGATTGAAAGAAATATTAGAAAATGCTTGTTCTGTGGATGCGGCCATCGTCGCATTACTAGAAATGAGAATAGCTTCTATGGGTTATTTTAAAAATGACCTCGAAGCAAAAACAATTATTTCTGATTATTTTAATGTTTTAATTAGTGAATTAAAAGCTCAAAGTCCTTCTAATAAATTACGTCAACGTAATTCTGATAACTTACAAGGTTTAGAATTACCTCAAAGCTTCTCCAATGCAGCTGAGCGTCGTCCTAAATTTGTGATGAAAACTGGTTTATCTGCTACTGAGAAAAACTCTGTAGTCAAAGCGGCTTATCGTCAAATATTTGAGCGTGATATTACTCGTGCTTATTCTCAATCGATTTCTTACTTGGAATCTCAAGTAAAAAATGGCGATATTTCGATGAAAGAATTTGTACGTCGAGTAGCTAAATCTCCTTTATATCGTAAACAATTTTTTGAACCTTTTATCAATTCCCGTGCTTTGGAATTGGCTTTCCGTCATATTCTAGGACGTGGTCCCTCTTCTCGTGAAGAAGTACAAGATTATTTCTCCATCGTCTCAACTGGTGGTTTATCTGCTTTAGTAGACGCTTTAGTTGATTCACAAGAATATTCAGATTATTTTGGAGAAGAAACTGTACCTTATATTAGAGGTTTAGGAGTTGAAGCTCAAGAATGTCGCAACTGGGGCATGCAGCAAGACCTGTTTAACTACAGTGCACCTTTCCGCAAAGTACCTCAATTTGTAACCACTTTTGCTAAATACGATCGCCCTCTTCCCGATCAACATGTTTACGGTTCTGGAAATGACCCTCTAGAAATTCAATTTGGAGCAATTTTCCCGAAAGATACTAGTAGTCCAAATACTCGTCCTGCACCGTTTAGTAAAGATACCAAACGAATTTTGATTCACCGTGGCCCTGGAATAAATAACCAACATGGTCATCCTCGTGCAGCTAGTTCTCAACCTGGTTCTTTAGGAGCTAAAGTAATTCGTTTAAATAATGAATTGCCTGGTGCATCTAATGGTGTCAGTGTTAAATATGGTGAAAGTACAACCCAAGCCGTTATACGTGCAGCATATCGTCAAGTTTTTGGTCGTGATGTTTATGAAGGCCAGCGTTTAACCGCAGCAGAAACTAAGCTAGAAAATGGTGAAATTTCTTTACGGGAATTTATCCGTATTTTAGCTAAGTCGGAAACTTTCTTAAAAACCTACTGGACTCCATTTTATGTTTGTAAAGCGATCGAATATATTCATCGTCGTTTATTAGGTCGTCCTACTTATGGTCGTCCTGAAATGAACACATACTTTGATCTTTGCTCTAAAAAAGGTTTTTATGTATTTGTAGATGCCTTACTTGATAGTGCAGAATACAACGATGTCTTTGGTGAAGATACCGTACCTTATGAGCGTTATTTAACTCCTGCCGGTTTGAAATTACGTTCAACTAGAGTTGGTAGTCTCAGAGAAGATATTGGACAACGTGTGGATCAACAATCAACACCACGCTTTATTGAACTAGGTCAAGCTTCTGATTTAATCACAGGAGATGCTATTCAAGGACGCGTTGATCAAGGAGTGACCGTTCAACGCGAACAAACTAAAACATTCAAGCTCACTAATACGACGGATAAAGTCGGAGTTGCAAATGTTGTTCGTGGAGCTTATCGTCAAATCTTTGAAAGAGATATTGAACCTTACGTCGTTAGTGCTAATTTTACAGCCTTAGAAAGTAAATTAAGTAATGGTGAAATCACCGTTAAAGAATTTATTCTTGGTTTAGGTACTTCTGATTTATATTTGAAAGAGTTTTATGCACCTTATCCTAATACAAAAGTCATTGAATTAGGGACTAAACATTTCTTAGGTCGTGCGCCACTTAATCAAAAAGAAATTCAGTACTATAATCAAATTTTAGCAACAGAAGGTATTCGTGCTTTCGTTAATGCCGCAGTTGGCAATATGGAGTATTTACAAGTGTTTGGTGAGGATACAGTACCTTATCGACGTTTCCCTACTTTACCAGCAGCGAATTTCCCTAATACGGAAAAACTATATAACAAACAAACAAAACAAGATAATGAAGTAGTTGTACCTAGTTTTGTACCCGTAAAAACAGGTGTTTAATCTTTGTTCAAATTGTTTTTGCGAAGTCGAGAAATTATCTGATCTCGACTTTTTTTGTTTCCGTTTCCATCTATGAAAAAATGCCTTACTTTTTGTAAGGCATTTTTCGTCGAAATTATGACATTTGATTAATTAATTCAATGTCGTTTATTTAGAAGTTTGGGTGGCAAACATCTCTTTTAATTTATTTAATTCATCTGCCCAACGAGGATCTGGCTGTACTGATTGAGAAACAGAAACAGCTTTTTGACCTTTACTTTTCCCATTGCCCTTACGAGGAGCTTTCTTGACTTTTTTGTTGCTATTGGGACGAGATTGATTTGCATTTGACTCTTCTTGATCGACGGCATTATTGTTTTCACCATCTTCCTCTTTATTATTTTTGCGGGGCAATGCTTTTTCGATCAATAAAATGAATTCATTACCATCTTCGTCTTTATAAGGTTCGCCATCATAAACCAATGGTTTTTCATTATATTGACTAATAAAATTGTCTGCCGCCTCATCATCAGGTACGGTGACAAATCCAAATCCACGACACTCTTTTTTCTTTCTTTCCCTAATCAATTTAGTTGAAAAAGAAGGTTCAAAATCACTAAACATTTTTTCTAAACCTTCCTTTTCTATGTCAGCTTTGGGTAACTTAACATAAAGACGTACAGACATTTGATTTTCCTCCATTGATGTGATCGTTGTTGCTAATTTGTAGATTTAATAAAGTTACCACAGACTAACTTTTGTCTCCACAATAAATGAGCTAGTAAACTCTTGCGAGTAACTAACTCTACATTGTTGATTTATAAACTTCATTCCATCCGCAGATGAGCCAGCTAAAATCATGGACTTTGTTCTTACTGATTTATTTATAATAATTTTATGTAACTATTTCTTTTATTTTAAGAATAACTTGAAGTTTTGCTGTTTTACTTTATATTTTTGATTTCGCCTGTTGATCCTACATCCTATCACAGTTATTAACTTCTGTTGAGCTTTATTCCTTCTTGATTGTCTCAATTTTTAGACTTAATAATTTTCTCACTTTTTTTGCCATATAAAAATGATGGTTTATTTGGTCATGAATCCTTGAAAATTAATTGAGTATTTGTACTTACTGTCCATGGTGAGCATTTTAATCAATATTGCTGTGATATTCATTAAGAATATTATTTGGACTGAAGAAAATTGATAAATTCGTTCAAATGGAAAGATAACAATTTTTGCTATTAAGTAAAGGAGAATCTAAGATGATGTCTGATTTAAAATTATCTCTGGAACAACAATTTAATTTGCGTTCTTTTGCGACAGAAGTACAAAAAATGAGTAGAGAACAGGCTCAGGATTTCCTTCTCCAATTATATAAGGAAATGTTGGTGAGGGAGAATCTTTATAAGGATACTTTAAAGCATGAATGGCAACTCTAGCAGTCTTAAATAGGTTGTGGCATTTTTCGTTAGTCAAAATTGAGAGTTGAGAATTAACAATACTTTCTGATTTATTTATTAATATTTAATAGTTTACAATTCATTTGGGACTGCTATAGAGTGAAATATTTGATTTGGATTAATTATGAAAATCTTTCGGTGAAAAAGAATCAGCTATTCTTTGGTTGTTCAAATTTCACTGTATAGATTATATTTGGTTGTAACGAAAAAATACTGGATCTTTTTGGGGCAGGATAGCTAAATGTTAATAGTACTGGGTTCATTATTACTAGCTATAATGCGATGAAAGCCAGAATCTGGTTTTGCCCATTGATAGATATATTCTTTGGGATTACCCCAACATAATCCTAAATAGACTTCTTCTTTTCCTGCATCCAATTCTGCCCATTGAGCTTCTTCACATAATTGCGCAAAGACTGTGGAATTAATAGGAGTATTTCGATCGCTTGCTAAATAATACTTCATTCCGTCAGTTACTTCATTCCAGAAATTAAGAACTTTTGTTTTTGCTCTCATGAGGATTTCTTTATCACCATCGATGGCAATGAGCTGATTATAGACTTCAGGAAAACTTACTGATTGATCTTGGAAAGTCACATTTCTGGCAACAACACCCGAAATTTGGTGTTGTCTTTGATAATCATGAATTTGTTGGCGAAAATCACGAAAAACAAAGACCCTACTCATTTTATCCAAGTCGATCGCTTTTGCTACTACTGGATTATCTAATTTTTCTTCGGCATTGAAGATTAATCTTTTTCCGCCCCATGTCGCTCTTAATTCTAGCTCCAAAAAATGAATTAATTCTTCTGTTGTGTAAGTCATATAAGCCTATTGGATTCAAACAACACCCAACTTTAGAATACATCATTACCTGTAAAATTAGCTAATGATAACAATTTAACCCATTCGCTTTTTTCGGCTTGAAGTTGGTCTGATTCACTGTTATATCCCCATTTTGCTAAAAATAAGTTCACTTGTTTTAAATCAGGTTGTTGAGAAACTAGCTCTAATGCTTGCAAACGATCTTCAATAAAAGAGACTACATTTGGTTGAACATTCTCTTGTTCAATAATTAATTTTAAGCTTTCATATTTAGGACGCTTAACTTCCTTCCCGATAATGGCATTATCCTCAAGAAAAACACCATTTTTTTCTAAAAGAGTACGTGCAAAACGACCTTCTTTCGTCGTGATAATATAGATTTTAATATTTTCCCTGATTAATGTTTTAAGTTTATCGATCGCACCTTCATAAAAAGAATGTAAATTGAGCCATCGGTCTAAATTTTCCTCTATTTGTTGTTGACGAACTTGATCTAAAAGTTGGGTGAATGTTCTTGTTGTAATTCCTTGGGATTCTAAAGTTTTCATCATCTGATTTTTAACACGATGCCAATCATTGAGGATATCTGTTGTCTGTTTTCCAATTATTAATGCTCTTAATAACAAAGGCATTTCCCAACCTGTTTCGATTACAGGACGCAATAAATTAAACTGAGACTGTAAACAATTACCAGTAATATCAGATTGCCAAATTTCTTGATACACAAGTTGACTAGAATGAAAATATTCGGGTAAACCATTACAAATAACACCGTCAAAATCACTAACTAATATTTTCATAATTAAAAGGGCAAAGGATCTTTAGTTAATAGTTAATAGTTAATACGCGATGTGCAACTTAAAACTTAAAACGAAGTTTCTCAATTTTAAGGTATA
>JAALKG010000183.1 GCA_011088145.1 Cyanobacteria bacterium MH1_Bin12
ATAAGCTTATTGAGAAAGCTATAGATCATTTCAGTCAGATGGTATTTTATACCATCATGGGTATATTGACGATCGCAGGAATCATCATGATAAGTTCTGGCATAGAACAAATAAAGTTAGCAAATGACAGTTCTAAGTGGTCAACAACTCAAGGACAGATCAATTATTCCGATATCAAAATTTTCCAAGATAGTGAAGGAAATCAAACTTATCAACCGATTGTTAAATTTACATATAAAGTCGATAAAAAAACCTTAGAAGCAGACAGAGTATTGTTTGGAGATACTTCTTCTCTAAACTTTGATTCGGCTTGGAGGATAGTTCAAAAATATC
Source organism: Cyanobacteria bacterium MH1_Bin12 (assembly GCA_011088145.1). Classification (GTDB taxonomy): domain Bacteria; phylum Cyanobacteriota; class Cyanobacteriia; order Cyanobacteriales; family Cyanobacteriaceae; genus JAALKG01. Next base: position 334 of record JAALKG010000183.1, read on the forward strand.
CTAAAAACAAAACAATTACAGTTTTTTATCATCCTGATGAACCGCAAAATTCAGTATTGGAAGTAGGATTAACAAAAAAAAGTTTTATCAGATTCACTCAAGGACTTTTTATTTTGACTCTTTTTAGTAGCATCGGTATTTTATTTTGGTTATTTCATTAGGCAAGTGGTTGGGCATTTTAAGTTACCAAATTCTCTTGAAAAAATTATTCAGAAGTATTTGTTATGATGTAACGATAAATTATCAAAATCAATGTAATAAATTTGTTTATTTATATCTGTGCCGTCATTTTTATTGTGGTGGTTATTGAAATCATGATAAGAGGGACAGAAGAAATACTTTTAGCAAGACAAAGCATTAATTGGTTAACGACAGAAGGTTATATTAGCCAATCCAAAGTCAATACTTCTCAAGATAGCGATGGAGGTACTGTTTATAAACCGGTTGTTAAATTTTCCTATGAAGCAAGAAGAAGAAAATTATCTTCTAATCAAGTGTATTTTGGCGGTACTCGAATGTCTACCAGTGATAGAAGTTATTCTCGCAAAATTGTGGAAAAATATCCCAAGGGAAAAACTGTCACAGTGTTTTATCATCCTCGTAAGCCAAAACAAGCGGTATTAGAAGCAGGAATCACTAAAAGGAGCTTTATTTTATTCACTTTTGGATTTATGTTTTTTGATGTAGGAAGTTGTATTGCCCTATTATATTGGTTATACCAATAGAACAAATATTATCACTTACTTTAAAGAATGACTATTGCTCGAACTGTTTGCCTTGGCTTTATTACAGTCATTGTCATTGGTACAATTTTGTTGATGATGCCTTTTGCGACAGAACCAGGAGAATGGGGTAATTTGATAACGGCTTTGTTTACCTCTACTTCGGCTGTCTGCGTGACAGGTTTGATTGTTGTAGATACGGGATCTCACTTTTCTTTTGTTGGAGAATTAATTATTCTTTGTCTCATTCAAATAGGTGGTTTAGGATACATGACAACTACCACCTTTTTAATTCTTTTAATTGGGTAAAAATTTGCTTTCTGTCAAAAATTTGTCATTTATGAATCATTTGTTCGACCTTTTTTACAATGTAGTCGTAATCTACTCATATCAGTGTTCGCTACCACTTTTATTTTTGAATTATCCGCTATTTTTTTACTGATACCTGTTTTTGCTGACGATTATGGTTTTAAAACAGGGGTATGGTATGCCATTTTTCATGCCATCAGTGCTTGGAATAATGCCGGTTTTAGTTTATTTGCCGATAGTTTAAGTTCTTATCACAGTTCTATACCTGTTAATTTAGTTATTACAGCGTTGATTATTGCAGGTGGTATTGGTTATCAAGTAATCATTGAAGTGTACTTGTGGATTATTGATAAGTTTAATCGCAAACGACACCATAAATTTGATTTTTCTCTTAACTTCAAAGTCGTTGTTAATATAACTTTGTTATTATTGTTGTTCGGTGTAATCAGTTCATTAATAACAGAATATAATAATCCTGAGACGATCGCTTCTTTTTCTTTTTCGGATAAATTACTGGCTTCATGGTTTCAATCAGTAACGACTCGTACTGCTGGATTTAATACCATCGATATTGGTAAAATGACTTCAGCGGGGATCTTTATTACCATTGGTTTGATGTTTATCGGTGCTAGTCCTAGTGGTACAGGAGGAGGTATTAAAACTACCACTTTAAGTATTTTGATTAATACTACTAAGACAGTTTTGAGAGGAAAAGAAGAAGTGATTCTGCATAAAAGAGAAGTTCCTGTCTCCCTGATTTTAAAGGCGATGGGTGTGGTCTTTGGTTCCATGGTCACAGTCATTGTTATGAGTGTTTTAATTGCTTTAATTCATCCCGAATTAGAATTTATTGCCATTTTATTTGAAGTCGTCTCTGCCTTTGCTACAGTCGGTTTATCCACAGGTATTACTGGTAGCTTATCAGTTTTAGCCAAATTAGCATTAGTTTTTACCATGTATGTGGGACGAGTGGGAGTATTATTGTTTATGGCGGCAATAGTTGGAGACCCTCGTCCCAGTCGTATTAAATATCCTGAAGAAAATCTGTTAGTAGGCTAAATCCATGTCAGACAAACAACAACCCACTGGTAAAAATAACCGACCACAAAAACCTAAAAGTCTTTTTAGTTTAGATATCAGTTCCATAAAATTATTAAATAGTTTGAGAAAGGAAAGTCGTCAATTTGCAGTTATCGGCTTAGGAAGATTTGGCAAGGCAGTATGTAAAACACTTTATAATTTAGGTTACGATGTCCTTGGTATCGATGTGGAAGAGAAACTTGTTGCTCAGGCATTAAGCGATCGCATTACCACTAATGCAATTCTGCTCGATTGTACGGAAGTCAATGCTTTAAAGGAAGCAGGGGTTTTTGAATTAGATACAGTCATTGTTGCTATTGGTAATTATTTAGAAGAAAGTATTATTACCACCTTGAACCTTAAAGAAGCCGGGGTGAAATATGTTGTCGCCAAAGCATCTACTGAAATTCATGGCAAATTATTGAACAACGTCGGTGCAGATTTAGTTGTTTATCCCGAATATGAAGCTGGATGTGAGTTAGCTTATACTCTTACTAAACCAGGTATTCTCGATCGATTTGAATTAGATCCTGATAATAGTATCGTCGAAATTAGTGTACCAGAAGAATTTGATGGTAAAACTCTGGCAGAGATACGACTTCGTGGTCGTTATGGCTTGAATGTTTTAGCTGTTGGCAATGATGATAAATTTATTATTAATCCTCCTCCTCAACATATACTGAGTAAAGATTTGTCAATGGTCGTTATTGGTTCAAATGATGATATTAATCGTCTGTAATTATTTAAGGATTGTTAGGAGACACAATATCCCAACTATTTTACTTGACTTGTACATGAAGTCTGCTGAATTAATCGACAAGCTTAATACATCAATAGATTTTGATTGTTTTTAACAAAAAATGAGGAAGCTCAAATTTTTATCTACTTCTAAAAAACTTAGACCATAAAATCTACCTAAGCTTTATCTCATAAGATTTATCCCTTGAATTTATCAAATACTTTGAAACAATCTTGGGGATTTAGGGGACGAAAACACAATATCTAAACTTTTCAAACATCCTCTTACTAGTAGTCCGTAAATATAGAAATGAGGGGTAGGAGTTAAACAATTAACAATTCAAGCATGGTTTTTATCCCTCAAAACAAAACTGTCTGACTACTAGGATGGTTTTCAAATATGCTATG
>JAALKG010000028.1 GCA_011088145.1 Cyanobacteria bacterium MH1_Bin12
TCTTCTTGCTTTTTTAATTTTTAGATTATTTATCATATCATTAACAGGTTACACCCCATTGTGGAAACTATCTCCAGAATTAGGAATCGAAATCAGAATTGCTCATTATCCTCCTTATACTTCCAAATATAACCCCATTGAACATCGCTTATTTCCTCATATTACCCGTGCTTGTACAGGAGTAATTTTTGATAGTCATGAAACGGTAAAAAAGTTAATGGCAAAAGCAAAAACTCGTTCAGGATTAAAAGTATTTTCCTCTATAATTGATAAAGTCTATGAAACAGGAAAAACAGTAGCTCAAGACTTCAAACAAAATATGAAGATCCTTTTTGATGAATATCTCCCTCAATGGAATTATGTAGCCCGACCAAAATCTACATAACTTTACTCAATAATTAAATCCTCATTCCTAATTGAATTTAATGCTGAACCAGATCATTGCCACTTAATTGTGTCATTTCCTCCTCAAAAAAGACTCAGCGATTTGGTAGGAAACCTCAAAGCTACTGCTTCTAAAACTATGTGGAGAAAGTTTGAACCCAAACTATCAAAGGTATATTACAAAAAGGTTTTTTGGACTAGCTCGTACTTTATTGCTAGTTGTGGTGGAGTTACTGTCGATACGCTTAAAAATTACGTTCGAGCTCAAGATTCTCCTGCTCCCTTTTAAACCCTGACCGTGATTCATCCCATGGGCATAGCCGTGGGTCTTCTCAAGGAACACAGATAAAATGTCAGGTAATTCGGTTGTCTTGTGATGGTAATTAAGAAGGAACAACTATATCATACAAATAATAGCTATATTCCCGAACTTTTAGAACACATTAATCCTATTTATTCAGAAAATAATCGGTTTTATCACATAAAAGATAAAATCAAATTCGTTGATTTATTTGCTGGTATCGGAGGAATGAGATTGGGATTCACTTGCGAAAAAAGCAAGTGTGTGTTTTCTTCTGAATGGGATAAATATGCACAAAAAACCTACGAAGCAAATTTTGGAGATAAGCCTTTTGGGGACATTAATCAGGGCTTTCTCATAAAAATCCTACCCTTTTCAAGAATTCCCCCAACAGCTTATTGCTGTCGCAAAAATTATCTAGTGCCGCCATCATATTGGGAATTTTAGCCTGGCGAAACACCTGCATTGCTAGGGTACGCAGACCCGCCATCACCTGAGCCAGCAGCCGAGGTAAATGAGCTCGGGAAATCGGTGTGGCATCGACAATTCCGGTGATTTGAGCCAACCAATCAATGCGATTGCGGATCAAGCGGAAAATCCTCGATGTGGTGGCACGTCCAGCCATGATGGCAATCACGACAGCGCAGATAATGAAGGCCAAGTTATGTCTTTTGCCACGATTGTCACGTGGATCAGGCAGCTTTTCTTTCAGGGCACAGATCAATAGGTTCGTTTGAGCTGAATCAAGTTGTAAGGTCTCCATTTATGTCATCTGAGTAAGGGATAGCGAGATTTGTAATCGTGAATGAGGCAACCTGCTATCCTACCCCAAAAGGGGATCCAATTTTTATGAGAAAGCCCTGATGCACTGTAGAGACTTAGCATTTCTAAGAGGAAGAAAGTCTCTTGACTTCAAGTGTAATTTTAGCTCTTCATTTTGACGAAGATATTGGTCAAAAGGGCAAAGTTCAAAGGGCAAAGGGCAAAGGTAATTTTTGAAAATAGCACCGTTACTACCATCAAAAATATTCACGCCGATCAAGGCGAGGTTTTAAACCCTCGATTTTTTGATAAAATATCGAAAATATTAGGAGATCAAAAAGATGACTAATAAAAGTAATTTCTTACAACCAGCTCAAGCATTTGCCACTATCATCATCTTTGCTGCGATCGCAGATGGTATAGTTGAAGAAGCTGAAAAAGACATCATTGTTAATATCCTCTCTCCCATGAGAATTTTTAAGCTTTACCAAGAAAATATTAAGAAGTTATTGGCAGAATGTCTCAAATCTTTGATGATTAACAGTGATAGCATTCTAATAGATGCGATCGATCATTTGCCAGAAGAACTACATGAAACTGCTTTTGCTGTTGCTACTGATGTAATTATGTCTGACGGACAAGTAACCAAAGAAGAAGAAAACACTTTAAATCTTTTAGCCGATAAATTATCAGTACAAAAGGAAATCGCTCACCAAATTGTTCAAGTGATGGCAATTAAAAATAAAGGATAGTATCCCCCATTGAATTCATTCTCAATAGGTATTATTACTGCTCTTTCTCTATTTTTCCTTCTTTCTAATTCTTTATCTCTACCGAAAACAATAATAATAAAAAAAGAAAAGCCCCTGAGAGTCTTTCCATGTTTCGACCTCAAGAGCTTTAACTTATTTCACTCCTCACCTGACTCTTATTAAAGATCAAATCCCATTTTTTGTGTTTGAATATTGTGACACTTTCCTAATTGGCACATAGTATCTCGATCGCAAATATTATGTAAAAATGTTGATTAATTCTATATATCGTTAATTATCTTTCAATGCATACAAATCAGGCGCATTTCCTAAAGAGAAACGCCAAGATTTAGCAATACTTTTATTACTAAATGTCACAAATATGACTAAAGCCATTATTGCCATCATCGCAGTGAGCTGAAAAAGAAATCGATACCCGAATGGTAAAATTAAGCTACCAAAAACAGGGCCACCTAAGGCAACACCCACATCAAAACCACTAATACACACAGCAAATGCTTTTCCTCTTTCCGTGGCAATACATCGATCGGATATTAATGCTAAAGTTATTGGCACTAATATACCCGCTCCCATACCCTCTAAAATAGCTGAAAGTAATAAAACGTTGTTACTTTGGGTCATAGATAATAAAATCATGGAAATGGCATAACAAACAATGCTACCACTGATAAATAAACCTCTTCCATATTTGTCTGATGCTCTACCTGATATTAGTCTGACAGAAAAAGATGCGATCGCAGCAGCAGCATAAAATAAACCAACATTAAAATCAAGCCCGATATCTCGAATATATAAAGGCAGAAAAGTGACTAAGACACCGAATAAGCAACCAATTAATAATAAAACGATCGCAGGGATAGAAAAAGAACGATTAAGAATTAGCTGGGTAAAACCACGGTTAGGAGAAAGACTTTTGGTAGAGTTATCAATATTCAATAAGTTCTGTTGCTTTTGTTTAACAGACTCCAACTCTTTAATATAAAAAGCAAAAATAAAAGCGGTTAAACCGCAACTAATGCAGACTAAAAACAAACTTTGATAATTAGCATATTCTTGTAAAAAACCACCGAAAGTGGGACCTACGGCCATACCGATAGGAATAGCTAAACTCATATAACCAATTAATTCCCCTTTTTGTTTTGGAGGAGATAAGTCAACAACTAAAGCACTATAACCCGTAGTGAAAGCGGCAATGCTAATGCCATGAAAAGCACGAACTACCATCAAATTAGGAAGAGAATTGAACAATAAATAACCAATAGGTGCAGTCGTGGAAACCAATGTACCGATTAAAATGACTATTTTTCGACTAGGATAATTAATTAATTCTCCTAGAACTTTATCACTTAACTTAATGAAAAGTTTTGTAATATGAGCATTTAAACGAGAATTTTTGAGAAAATGACTTAAACCCTCATCTGCTAATTTACCTAAGAATACACGAGAACCTAACAAACCGATCGCAAAACAACCCATGATAAAGCCAATTTGTCTAGCCGTTGCCCCGATATCTTGAAGATAAGCAGGTAATGTCGGCAATAGAATAGTTATACTAATCCAAAAAAAGAGGGCACAGAGAAAAAGAATAAGTAAATTCATTAACTTATCCCTTTCCATCGCAGTAAAGGTTTTTATTAAACTCACGGTTTAGCCTAAAAGATACAATTGTTACAAAACTTTATAGTCTATTGTATCGAATGAATCAAAAAATAAATATCCCTAGTAATCATTGAACTCAAAGCTAAAAGTTGAGAATCTAAAGTAGACATAAAAGCTGCTAACGCCCCAACCATAACGACGGCAGTTAAACCGACGGAAGTATATTCTGTTAACATCATCGGTAAAACTTTGTCAGCAGCCTTACCTGATAAATCGGGAAAAGCTATATGTCCCCACATACCGATAATCACAGGACAAATAAATAGTATTCCTGTCACCACGGGATATAAAATAGTGGAAATTTGTAATGATTTGGCACTTTTAGAAGTATAAAAACGCATAAACATTTGAGGAAACATCGGCAGAGTTAGACTCCATAAAAACATGAAACTCAACCATTTTTTCTTGGTAAAAAAACCATTTAATCCATCTCTAGAAAATAGTTGTGGTTCAATTTCATATGTTTGTTGATTGGCTTGTATAAATCCTCCCAAATTGTGAGCAATTACAAAAACGGCTAAGAGCATTAAAATAAACATTCAAACTCCTTGCAAAACATCTGTAAAAGCAACACTTCGCATTCCACCAATGAAGACATAAATAACGATGACTAAAGTTAAACAGGTTGCACCAAAAAAATCAGGAATTTGTCCCCCTGTTAAGTTTTCTAGTAAATAACCTGCACCGATGGGTTGTAATGCTAAATAAGGTAAGGTGAAAACTACCATTACAGTTAAAAAAAGCAATTTTAGCGATCGATTTGGCAACCGAAATTCGATCAATTCTGGAGGGGTGATGAAGTTATTTTCTTTGCCTAAAAGCCAGACTTTATGACCAATATAATAAAAAGATAAAGCGGCAAATCCTGTTCCAAAAGCCATCATGGGATAATAACTAATACCAATACGATATCCTTCTCCTGCAAAACCGAGAAAGAAAAATGAACTAAAATTTGTAGCGATGAGAGTGAAGAAAAGTATGATACTTCCTATTTTTCGATTAGCTAAAAAATAATCTTCGGCGGTATTGGTTTGTTTTCGATAAGATATGATTCCTAGAACAAGAGTACAAAGTAAATAAATTGAAATTACTAAATTTGTTCACATAGTTCCTTAATAAGGTTATCCAAGGAATTAGAGCTTTTTAGACCATGGGATATAATCTTATTTTCTGTCATTGTGTTCTCAATATTTGATGTTATATTGCGATCGATTTAAAAGTTCACTATTGAAAGTATAATTTATACTTAAAGACTCCACACTGTAGATACATTAGAGATATCAAAAAATAAAACACATCACCCGAAAACCATCTGTTATCACTCAGGTATCTAACCTTCATAAGTTATCATAGTCAAAAAGGCTCTTTGGCTTATCGACAAAGAGATTAAAACAAATTTCAAACCTAAGCTATAAAAATTTGAGCATGGAATTAAAACTTCCCAAACATAGAATGCAGGTAACGGATGATCTCGATAAATTATTAGAGATATTACCATTAAAAATTAGACAACCGATCGAAAAACATGAACAGAAAAGCTCTTTAATTGAAATAGTCTTAGATTTAGGCAGAAAGCCAGAAGCCAGATTTGTCGATCGCACTTGTTATTTAAGCGATGATATAGTTACAAGGGAAGATTTAGCCCATTGTGTTTCCAGAGTTGGACATTTTAGTGCTGACAACCGTGCAGGGATTGAATGTACTTTACATCGCATCAGTGCTATGCGTAATCGTCAAGGAGACATCATTGGTTTAACTTGTCGTATTGGTCGAGCTGTATTTGGTACAATTCTCATGATTCGGGAATTAGTCGAAACTGGTCAATCGATTCTTTTATTAGGTCGCCCTGGTGTAGGTAAAACAACGGCATTAAGAGAGATAGCAAGGGTTTTAGCTGATGAATTAGAAAAAAGAGTCGTCATTATCGACACCTCCAACGAAATTGCAGGTGATGGCGATGTACCTCATCCCGCCATTGGTAGAGCCAGAAGAATGCAAGTAGCACATCCTGAATTGCAACATAAGGTGATGATTGAAGCAGTAGAAAATCATATGCCAGAGGTAATTATCATCGATGAGATTGGTACTGAATTAGAAGCGGCCGCCGCTCGGACGATCGCCGAAAGAGGAGTACAATTAATTGGTACGGCTCATGGTAATCATTTAGAAAACTTGATTAAAAACCCTACTCTATCTGATTTAATCGGTGGTATCCAGTCGGTTACTTTAGGGGATGATGAAGCTCGTCGTCGTGGTTCACAAAAGACAGTTTTAGAGCGTAAAGCACCTCCTACTTTTGAGATTGCGGTGGAAATGTGGGAAAGACAAAAGTGGGTAGTTCATGAAGATGTTGCTCAAACAGTAGATCATCTGTTACGTGGTAAACCATCTATGCCTCAAGTCCGTCAGGTGAATGATGCTGGAGAAGTTTCCATAACCAGAGATCCCGCTATTAGTACTTCACCACAATTGAATCCTACAACAGCGAAAGTTGAGATAAATCCTTTAAATCAACCCACAGGATTAAGGGCTCAAGGAAAAATGATTCCGTTACCTCTCAATTCGTCTAGTGGTAATAAGTTTGAGCATATGCTCGCTAATTCATGGAATCAAAAAGAAGAAAATACGGAAAAAGTCAGAACTCCCGGCCCTAATGGAGAAGATTTTCCCATCTATCTTTATCCTTATGGAATAGGCAAAAGTCAGCTAGAACAGGTTATTGATGTATTGAGAATGCCCATAACTTTGACTAAAGATTTGGATAATGCTGATGCTGTTATGGCTTTGCGATCGCAGGTTAAAAACCATTCTAAACTAGTACAGTTAGCAAAACAACGTCAAGTACCTATTTATAGCATTAAATCTAATAGCATTCCCCATATTACTCGCACCTTGAAACAGTTGTTGAATATGGATAGTGCCAATATTGAATCTGATGATTTATATCTGTTTACCAAAGCTGGTAGCAACGACGAAATAGAAGCATTAGAAGAAGCAAGATTAGCTGTAGAGCAAATTGTTATTCCCCAAGGACAACCTGTGGAATTATTACCGAGAAATGCCAAGGTGAGAAAAATGCAACATGAACTAATAGAGCATTATCGTTTACACTCAGATAGTTTTGGCAATGAACCTAATCGTCGTTTACGAATTTATCCCGCTTAATAAAAGGTTTACTTCTTGTAAAAATGCTTGAAACCTGATCAAATATATTGTGTTTGAGAATATTGTCAGGAAAAAAAGTTTAAGACACAAGTCTATAAATTTAATTTTCTAATAAACATTAATAATGGTAAGAGTATCTCGTTTTATACGGGATACTTTTTGATTTGTGGTAATTTGTCTTCGATAAAATATTCCATAAATATTCTGTATCACAGAACTGAATTGCTCTGTTGTGGATTGTTATCAAATAAAAATCACTGAAAGTATCTTGAATTTACCCTCAGTGATTTTTATGTAGATATTAAGTAATATTTTTGATTACTTAATATAATATTTTCTGATTTTATGAAGAAAGAGTACGACGCTTAAATACCATTTCATAAGCTTCTATGAGATCTCCTTCTTCCCAATTATTGAACTTATTAACGCCAATACCACATTCAAATCCTGATGCAACTTCTTTGACATCGTCTTTGACACGACGTAAGGAATCTAAATTACCATTGTAAACTTCTTTTCCTTTACGTAATACTCGGATAAAGCGATTACGAACGACTTTTCCTGACTGTACATAACAACCAGCAACGGCATTTTTACCAACGGAGAATACAGCTCTGACTTCGGCTTGACCCAGACTTTCTTCTATTTCTTCAGGATCTAATAATCCTTCCATTGCACCCTCAATTTCGTCCAGAAGTTTATAGATAACGTTATACTCACGAATATCTACTCCTTCTTGTTCTGCCGCCTGTCTTGAACCAGGAGCTAAGTTAGTGTTAAATCCGATCACAACAGCACCACTAGCCGCCGCTAAATCAACATCGGTTTCAGTAACTTCTCCAGCACCAGATAAGAGAACACGTATTTGAACTTCATTCTGTGGTAACTGTTTCAAGGAACCAAGTATTGCTTCGACAGAACCCTGAACATCTCCTTTGATGATTAAGTTGAGTTCTTTTAACTCTCCTTGTTCAGCTTGAGCAGATAGGCTACTTAAAGTAACACGACGGGATGACATCGCTTGTTGTAATCTCGTATCTCGTTTGGCTTCGGTACGACTTTCAGCGATCGCTTTCGCCTCTTTTTCATTGAGATAAACTTCAAATTCATCCCCCGCATGAGGAATATCATTTAATCCTAAAATTTCTACAGCAAAAGAAGGACTTGCCGCATCCACTTTTTCTCCTCGATCATCAATCATGGCACGAATACGACCCAATACCGAGCCAGCAACAATTACATCTCCAACTCTTAATGTACCATTTTGGATTAATAAAGTGGCAATGGGGCCTCTAGCTCGATCTAAATGAGCTTCGATTACAGTACCTTTAGCAGTACGATTAGGATTGGCAAATAGCTCTTCAACTTCAGAAACAATAACAATCATTTCTAATAAAGTATCAATATTATCCCCATTCAAAGCACTAAGAGGAACCATTACTGTATCCCCACCCCAATCTTCAGGTAGTAACTCTAACTCAGATAATTCTTGCATGACTCGATCGGGATTTGCTCCTGCCTTGTCAATCTTATTAATAGCTACCACAATGGGAACTTTAGCAGCTCGAGCATGACTAATCGCCTCTTTTGTTTGAGGTCTGACTCCATCATCAGCGGCAACAACCAGAATGGCAATATCTGTAACTTTTGTACCCCTTGCACGCATTGCGGTAAAGGCTTCAAGCCCGGGAGTATCAAGGAAAACAACTTGTTGAGTTTTACCTTAGTGCTCTAGATCAACATGATAAGCACCTATGTGTTGAGTAATTCCACCCGCTTCTCCTTGAACGACCTTTGTATTACGAATAGAATCAAGAAGAGTGGTTTTACCATGATCAACGTGTCCCATGATAGTTACCACAGGAGGACGATGTTCTAGATTTTCAAAGTCAGAATCAGTGAGCATCTCTGTTTTAGCAGCAGAAGCTTTTTCTTCTTCTGTAATCACCTCTACTTCCAAATCCTTGGCTACCATTGTGGCAATTTCAATATCCAGAGTTTCGGTAATATTAACGGCAATTCCTTTGAAGAAAAGATTTTTGATTAGGTCAGTATCAGGAACATTTAACAACTGGGCTAATTCTCTGATAGTGGGATTTTTGGTCAGAGTAATAAATTCAGGTGGTTTTTCTTGTTCTGGTTTCGCCTTTCTTTCCGTTCTATTTTCTGATTTGCTAGGTCTTGATTTTGGTTTCCTCGCTGGACGACCTTGATCTGTATTTTTGGGTTTTTGTGATACAGGTTGAGAAGGACGAACTAATGCTAAGTTAACAACAGCATTATCTCCTCTACCATCATCACCAAAATCATCAAAATCATCATCTTCATCAATGAGTGTTGAACGACGTTTTTTAGTTGTTTTTTTACCGTCTTTTTTGTTAGCCCTTTGATCACCATCATCCCAAGTACTTTTACCATCTTGTTCGGTGGATTTTTTCTGTTTTGGCTTTCTAATTTTAGGCTTGTCTAATAAAAGAACATCAGTATCAACATCATCTACATCATCTGTAAGATCATTTTTATCTTCCAAATTATCGTCAATATCTGTAGTTGCTTTGACTTTTCCAACTGGGCGTTGGGGAGGACTTTGTAATTTCAGCTTCGGAATCGATATTTTAGGTGATGACTCACCGTTATCATCTCGAGAAATATTTTGAGAAGGACTAGAGCCAGAGCTGATACTTGTTAGTTGATCTGTTTGAGAAGTTGGATTATTCTTATTCTCTTGACGACGAGGATTACCTTTTTGATTACGTGGATTATTTTTGTTTTTATTGATCTTAATTTTAGGTTTAATTCCTTCTATTCTCGAATCAGAACCACTTTTATTTTTCTCATCATCTGGGTTCAATGATTTTCTTTCATTTAACCTTGGTCTTTGAGGTTTTTTAATAGAGTCAGAAGCAGAATTATTCAAGTTAGTTGATGTTTTTTTATTGCTACTAGAGCGATTAGGAGGCTGTTGCAGAGCTCCACTATGGGGCGAAGACGAAGAATGAACCGTTGGCGAGGATTCTGAAGACACTTTGCCCGAATTAGGACGAGGAGGTGAGAGCAAAACGGGTGCAGAAGTATTGTCCGACTGATCACCTCCAGTCGAAGTGTGTCTATAGACTTCAAGAATTTCTGGTTTTTTAGTTTTTGATTTCAAATTAGAGGAAGACTTATTTTTTGATGCTTTAATGTTATTACTTTCAGACTGATTATTCGAATTCGAAGGTGTCATATTATTATTTTTGACAGCCTCTTTGATCTCTTGGGCTTGAGACTCTGTCACACTACTACTATGGCTTTTTACACTTATGTTTAAAGTCGAACATATTTCCAATATGTCCTTATTGTCTCGTTCAAGTTCTTTTGATAAATCGTATATTCTAACTTTTTTCATTCACAAATTGCTCTACTTCTCTTAAATATTATAACTTTTAAGTTTGTGTTTTAATCAGGTTAATAATTATTTATTTTTCTAGTTTACACTGTAATAGTACTCGGCTATTTTTCATCATCCATATCGGATAGTTCTTGCCAAAGTTCTTCATATATCTGTTGTGAAATTTGAGTTTTTAAGGCTCTTGATAGTTTTTTTTGCTTCTTAGCAATCTTAATACAGTCTGCTTGAGGACAAATATAAGCAGAACGTCCCATCCCTTCATTTATAGTAATCTGACTCTCAGGATAAGTTCTAACAACTCGTAAAAAATCTTTTTTTTCTCGAACTTCACGACAACTGATACAGCGACGATAATTTTTCCTCCTATTCACTTTCTCCATTTTCACATGTAGAAGCTTTTTTGATATCTATTTTCCAACCAGTTAAACGAGCGGCTAAACGAACATTTTGTCCTTTGGTGCCGATAGCTAAACTAAATTGATTATCAGGAACAATGACTAAAGATTCCCTCTCTTCTTCATTGGTTAATTCCACTACATCTATTTTGGCCGGACTTAAAGCATTTTTGATATATTCAGCAGGATCCTCAGAATAACGAATTACATCGATTTTTTCTCCTTTGAGTTCATTCACCACCGCCTGAATACGAGAACCTCTAGCACCAATACAAGCACCAACAGGATCAACATCTTCTTCGTTGGTATCAACTGCTATTTTAGTTCTCGCAGCTACTTTCGATGCATTTTTGCGAACATCCTCAGAGAAATTAGGATTTGCTTCTCTAGAAATAGCAACTATATCAATGATTTCTTCTTCTATTTCTGGTACTTCATTAGCAAAAAGATAAACAACTAATCCTGCATCAGCACGGGAAACAATTAATTGAGGGCCTCTATATGCTCCTTCTCTTACTTTTTTCAAGTAAACTTTAAAAGTCGCATTGGCACGATAGTTATCGCTATTCATTTGTTCATATCTGGGTAATTCAGCCTCTACCTCAGGTCTACCATAAGAGCTTTGTAAGGTCATGATTACTGATTGTCTTTCAAAACGTAATACTTTAGCTGAAAGCACTGTTCCTTCTAATTCTTTAAATTCCCCCTGAATCATTGCTCGTTGTTCTTCTTTCAGTTTTTGCTGGAGTACTTGCTTAGTCTGAACTGCCGCCATACGACCAAAATCTTTTTGTTCAGGAGTAACATCAAGTAAGACTTCGCTTCCGAGGGGAATTTCAGTGTCAAATTTTTCTTGTACCTCTTCTAAGGCAATATGATGATCTTCATCGGTAACATTTTCTGTGACTACTTTAATTGCAACAACTCTAAATCCTTCATCTTCGAGATCTAATTCTACACGGAAGTTATCGAAATAATCGAGAGCAAAACCTTGATCCATACTACTTCTTTTTGAGCGACGAAAACGCTCATAACCTTTGAATATAGCTTCTCTTAAAGCATCTTCTACTGTTGTTTGAGGCAGATTATGACTTTGAGAAATTTCATTGATTAAGATTTTTAAACCGGGTAATTTGACAATACTCATAGTTAATTTTTCTCCCTTTAATAAATTGATAAAAATAGTTAATAATTCCAGATTCTATATTTGCAAGTGAAGTTAGAGATTTTCTAATTCAACTTTACTAATAATATTTCGAGGAATGGCGATAATTTTTCCTTTACAGTTGACATAGACAACTTCTTCATCTCTACCCTGTAATCTTCCGTGCCATTGAGTCTTTTTTTTGAAAATAGCATTCGTTTCTACTAAAATCGGAAAGCCTTTAAAGCTAATAAATTCTCTGTCTGTGGTGAGATTATTACCAATACCAGGGCTAGAAATTTCCAATGTATAAGCACAGGGAATAACGTTTTGTTGATCTAGAATCTCTTCAAGTGAACGACTCATTTTTTCGCAGTTGTCTAAATTGGTATCTCCAGATAAATTTTCAATATCGATTCTTAAATTGGCAGGATTTTTATGAGCCTGAAAAACAAGATCAACTATTTTGAGATTCAACTGTTCTGCTATGGGATTAGCTAATTTTTGAATAGATGGTATTAGAGAGTTAGTCATGTTAAATAGTTCAAGATTGATAACCAATAAAAAAAAGCGGGACTTTCCCACTTCTTCACATGATATTTTTGATTTGAAACGAAGAAGCTAACAACTCGATGTTACTAAAATTAATATACAATACCAATCTTCTTTGATATCTACATTGATCTCTACTGTAAATGACTGGTGTAAGTTAATATTTGGGCTTTTATGTTATTGACTTTATCATTCAGAGGTAAAACTGCGATGACTGTCCACCTGAAACTTACGGGATGAATTGTTAACGAAATGTCAAATCATAAACCAACTGTTATTATAACATCAAAATGATTTTTTAACCCAGCGGGCTAAATACGACAAAATAAAAAGTCTATGTTTTGCGTATCTATATATTAAGCTCTAGAGTTAAAACTACATTAATTGTGTGAGGAATAATCAATATGGTAGCTTTTATAAATAGAAATAATCAGAAGGTTTCTTCTTTTATACCGCCAAATAATTTACCTGATAAGTTATTTGGTACTGATGGTATTAGAGGAAAAGTTGGTGAATTGTTGACTCCTAATTTAGCTTTAGGTGTTGGTTTGTCTGCTGGCTATGTTTGGCAACAGCTAAATCCTGATTCACGAGTTGTTATTATTGGTCAAGATTCCCGTAATTCTAGTGATATGCTAGCGATGGCGATCGCATCTGGCTTAACTTCCATGGGTTTTGAAGTTTGGAATGTGGGCTTATGTCCTACTCCTTGTGTGGCTTATTTAGCTAAGACAACTGAAGCTTTGGGAGGTATTATGATCTCTGCTAGTCATAACCCTCCTGAAGATAATGGAATTAAATTTTTTAGTGGACAAGGTACTAAATTAGATAAATTAGTTACTAGTGCGATCGAAAAAAAATTACGTCAACATTTAAGCGGTCAAATTAATTTACAAGCAGGCAAAAATGCTCCGATTCGCCAACAACATCATTTGACCAAATCCTATGGTCAATTTTTACAAAATGCTTTTGCTGAGGATTTTAACTTTCAAGGAATGCGGATTGTCTTAGATTTAGCATGGGGTGCTTCTGTTGAATTAGCACCGTTGATGTTTGAGGCTTTGGGTGCAGAAGTTATTTGTCTACACGATCAAGCAAATGGCGATCGCATCAATGTTAATTGTGGTTCAACTCATCTTGAGACACTTAAGCAAGCAGTGATAGAACATAATGCTGATATGGGTTATGCTTTTGACGGTGATGCTGATAGGGTAATGGGAGTAGATACAAAAGGTCGGATTATTTGCGGTGACTATATACTTTATCTCTGGGGCAAAGCCTTAAAAGAACAAAATTTACTCCCTCAGAACTTATTAATCGGAACCGTTATGGCGAATTTAGGTTTTGAATTAGCATGGGAAAAATTAGGCGGAAAATTTATTCGTACCGCAGTAGGAGATCAAAATGTGCAGGCTTCTATGTGGGAAACAGGTGCGATGCTAGGTGGGGAGCAGTCTGGACATATTCTTTGTCATCATCATCATTTCTCTGGAGATGGAATTCAAACAGCATTACAATTGACCGCATTAGTATGCCAACAAGGAAAAGATTTAGTTTCATTAGTAGATGATAGCTTTATACCTTACCCACAAATTTTAAAAAATGTCCAAGTTGAAAATCGTGATCAACGTCTTAATTGGCAAGAATGTACTGCTATAACAGAGGCAATATCTCAAGCAGAACAAGACATGGGGGATCAAGGTAGAGTATTAGTTAGAGCATCTGGTACAGAACCCTTAATTAGAGTTATGGTTGACGCACAAAATGAGAATTTAGTCAAACATTGGACTGATTACTTAGTAACTACAGTGGTCAAAAATTTAGTTGCTTAACTAAATTAATTTTTATCAAGCTAGAAATGAGAGATAAAAGTTATCAGTTTTCTGCTTTAACTCTCCTTTTCTTTTTGCTTGTTCAAGCCTAAATTAAAAATTGCTAGATCTGGTAAGCTTAACTTTTAATCATAAATTATTGTCGTGATTCCTATGGGAATTTTTCACTTGTAATTTTTACTTCATAAGGCTTGTGAGTGAATATGTTTTATTTTTGCTCCTAATGTTCTAACTTTTACCACTGTGACATTCTTTCCTGCGTAACTATCAGTTATAACGTAAGGCTTTCCGTCAAGAAAAGCTGAAAATTACTGTGAAAAAATGATAAGATTGTCTTTGCTATAACTATAGATGGGTAAAGAAAAATAAATGGCAGACACATTGATGTTTAACGCTTTGCGTGAAGCTCTAGATGAAGAAATGGCTAGAGATGATAAGGTAATGGTTTTAGGAGAGGATGTTGGTCAATATGGTGGTTCATATAAGGTAACAAAAGGTTTGTATAAGAAATACGGTGAATTTAGAGTTTTAGATACTCCCATCGCCGAAAATAGTTTTACAGGGATGGCTGTCGGAGCTGCAATGACTGGCTTACGCCCTGTGATTGAAGGCATGAATATGGGTTTTCTATTACTAGCTTTTAACCAAATAGCAAATAATGCAGGGATGATGCGTTATACTTCTGGTGGTAATTTCAAGATTCCTACGGTAATTAGAGGCCCTGGAGGAGTAGGCAAACAACTAGGAGCAGAACATTCTCAACGTTTAGAAGCTTATTTTCAGGCTGTACCGGGATTGAAAATTGTTGCTTGTTCTACTTCTTATAATGCCAAAGGTTTATTAAAATCAGCTATTAGGGACGATAACCCAGTATTATTCTTTGAACACGTATTATTGTATAACTTAAAAGAAAATTTACCCGACTATGAATATACTGTACCTTTAAACAAAGCAGAAATAGTCAGAAAAGGTAAGGATGTGACTATTTTGACTTATTCTCGCATGAGACATCATTGTACTCAAGCATTAAAACAAATCGAAAAGGATGGCTATGATCCTGAAATTATTGATTTAATTTCTCTTAAACCTTTAGATATGATGACTATTGGGGAATCGATCAAGAAAACCCATAAAGTGATTATTGTTGAGGAATGTATGCGCACAGGTGGTATTGGTGCTGAGTTAACTGCGTCGATTAATGATCAATTATTTGATGAGTTGGATGCACCTGTGATTCGTTTGGCATCTCAGGATATTCCTACTCCTTATAGTGGAATTTTAGAAAGATTAACTATTGTGCAGCCTGAGCAAATAGTACAAGCTGTTCATAAAATAATGAATGACGAGATTTAATAAATCATTGATAATGGATAATAGATAATGGATTATTGAAAATAGTAATTTTATTATCCATAACTGAACCATTTTATTTATGCTTTCTTTAAGACCAATTGTTTATATTTTAAAAAATATTATTAATGGAAAAACAAAGAATATTTATTATCTTAATTATAGTTCTGGTTGCCACTGCGATCGTCACTTTAATTAATTTGCCTTTATCTTTAGGTTTAGATTTGAGAGGTGGTTCTCAACTAACCTTAGAACTACAAACTACCCCAGAAGTACCTGAAATTACGACGGAAAAATTAGAAGGAGTAAGAGTTGTCGTTGATAAACGAGTAAACGGTTTGGGAGTATCAGAGGCAGTGGTTCAAAGTGTTGGAGATAACCGCATTTTAGTCCAATTACCTGGTGTGAGTGATCCTCAAACCGCAGAAAGAGTTTTGGGTGGAACTGCACAATTAGACTTTCGTCAAGAAACTAATAACTTGGAAGTTCAAGCAGAATATCAGGTTAAACAACAAGAATTAACTGAAGCTTTTTTTAAATTACAAAGCCTAGAAGGAGAAGAAGAAGGAAAAACAACTCTAGAAAAACAGATAAATGATCTAGAACAAGAACTATTTACTTTATCTGAGAAAATTTTTGAAAAAACCGAATTAAACGGCGAAAAACTCAAAAGTGCAGGTTATCAACCCACTCCCCAAGGTCAAAATTGGGAAGTTATCTTAGAGTTTAATGATGAAGGTGGACGATTGTTCGCCCAGTTAACTAAAGATATTGCGGGAACAGGAAGACGTTTAGGTATCTTTTTAGATGATAGTTTGATTAGTTCTCCCACCGTTAGTGCTGAATACGCTTCTACAGGTATTGCTGGGGGAAGAGCAACTATTTCTGGTGGTAATGGTTTTACCTTAGAGCAAGCTCAAGAATTATCTTTACAATTGGAAGGTGGTGCGTTACCTGTACCCGTGAAAATTGTCGAAAATCGGACGGTAGGTGCAACTCTAGGACAAGATAGTATCCGTCGTAGTATTATTGCTGGTTTATCAGGTTTGGCCTTAGTATTGGTATTCATGATTGTTTATTACCGCTTACCTGGACTAATTGCCAATTGTGCTTTAATTATCTATACCTTATTAACTTTGGCTTGTTTTTCCTTGGCAGGGGTAACTTTAACTTTACCTGGAATTGCTGGTTTGGTTTTGAGTATTGGTATGGCAGTAGATGCTAATGTCCTTATTTTTGAACGGACAAGGGAAGAATTAAGAAGTGGAAAAACTTTATATCGTTCTGTGGAATCAGGATTTTTCCGAGCATTTTCTAGTATTCTCGATGGTAATGTTACTACTTTAATTGCTTGTACGGCATTGTTTTGGTTGGGTTCTGGTTTTGTTAAAGGTTTTGCTTTAACCCTCGCTATTGGAGTATTGGTGAGTATGTTTACGGCTCTAACTTGTAGTCGTACTTTCTTGTTGATAACAGTTTTAGGTTTTCCTTCTGTTCGTCAACGTCCTGATTTATTCTGTCCAAATCTAGATACTTCTAAGACTTAAATTAATTTCAGTTAAACATTTTAATTTTCGGAAGTTTCATCAATTATCAACTATCAACTATCAATTGTTTACATGATTACATTTAGTGTTGTTAAATGGGAAAAAATATGGTGGAGTGTCTCTGCTGTTTTTTGTTTAGGCTCGATCGCCGCGATGATTATTTCCTATACTTCTATAGGTAGTATTATCAGACCTAGTCTTGATTTTGTTGGTGGTACAAGAATCCAAACTGAATTAGATTGTACTGTTCCGAATAATTGTGATCAACCTTTGACTGTAAATGAGGTTAGAACTGTCTTAGAATCCCAAGGTTTGGCTAATAGTAGTATTCAAATTGTGGGGAAAGAAAAACAAGGAATTTCCATTCGGACAAAGACATTAGATGTAGAACAAAGAACTAAGTTACAAGATCTTTTAAAGGATAAAGTGGGGGTATTTACCGCTGAAACTACTCAAATTGATACTGTGGGGCCGACTATTGGAAAAGAACTATTTGCCTCAGGTATTATCGCTTTATTAGTTTCTTTCTTTGGTATTGTCGCTTATCTGAGTGTTCGTTTTAAAACTGATTATGCTATTTTTGCGATCGTCGCTTTATTTCACGATGTTTTAATCACGGCGGGTGTTTTCGCTATTTTAGGGCTAGTTATCGGATTAGAAGTCGATAGTTTATTTTTAGTTTCTCTACTTACTATCACTGGTTTTTCCGTTAACGATACCGTAGTTATTTATGATCGTATTAGAGAAATTAAGGGGGAAATGGAAACTAATTCTATGAATGAAATTGTGGATGTAGCCGTAAATCAGACTTTAACTCGTTCTATTAATACTAGTATTACAACATTGTTGCCGATCGTGGCGATTTTTCTTTTCGGAGGTGAAACCCTCAAATTTTTTGCCCTAGCTTTAATCATCGGTTTTTTGTGTGGATCTTATTCGAGTATTTTTATTGCTAGTACTTTACTTGGTTGGTGGCGTAAAAAAACCAATTGGCAAAAACCTCAACCTAAAATGGCAACTCCTGAAAACTCTGTTTAATGATTTTTTTAGATTAATTGATGATAAATTTCTCGACAAGAGACTTGCGTGAAAAATAAAATACCAGTTTTAAAAAATTATCAAAAGCTGATAGCTTAGAGCAATCAGGCTTAAAGCTTAACATAACCAAGCATTTTGACTTTTTCAGCAAACCCTAATTAATTATTATTGATGCTAACCGATATTCTCTGGGTTTTAGGAATGGGTTTTTGTGGAGGTGAAATCGCTCGTCGCCTGAAACTGCCACCACTAGTGGGTATGATTCTAGTGGGTATTCTTTTAAGTTCTCAACTTACTAACCTTCTAAGCGAGAATATACTACAATCGGCAGATTCTCTCAGGACGATCGCTGTCATGGTAATCTTGGCAAAAGCAGGTTTAGGACTCGATCGTCAAAAAATCAAACAACAGGGTGCTGTAGCTCTCAAATTAGGGTTTTTACCAGGCATTTGTGAAGCGATAGTAGTGGCTATTGTCGCTCATGTATTATTAGATTTCAATTGGGTAACAGGATTATTATTAGGATGTATTTTAGGGGCAGAATCTCCTGCTGTCATTGTCCCCGCAATGTTGAAGTTAAAAAGTTTAGGTTGGGGTGCTAAAAAAGGAATTCCTGATGCAATTTTAATTGGTAGTGCTTTATCTGATGTTTTATTATTACTAGTTTTTAGTCTCTTAATTGCCCTTTTTTCTTCAGATGTTGCGGTTACATCATGGCAATTATTACCGTTTCAATTTTTGTTACAAATTATTTTAGGAGTCGTTTTCGGTTGGTTAACAGCTAAAGGATTAGTATTGTTACTAGTTAAACAAAAATGGTCAAAAAATACCATATCCGATACTATCATAGTGGCGAATGTAGCTTTGTTGTTAGTGGTTTTGGCTTATAAATATCCATTTTTCTCTGGTTATTTAGCAGTCATGTCTGCTGGTTTTTTTCTGATTGAATTTTCTGCACCTTTAGCAAGGCGTTTGAGAAATGGTTTTAATACTTTATGGAAAGTCGCTGAAATTTTCTTATTTGTTTTATTAGGAGCAAATATTCCCTTAAATGTCTTGGGTAATAGTTTAGGTGTGGGATTAACAATCATTGTACTGGGAACTTTAATCGGCAGAATGTTGGGATGGTATTTATCTACATGGAGAAGTAATTGGAATAGTAATGAAAAACTTTTTCTTCTCGCTGGTAATTCGGCTAAAGCAACTGTACAAGCAGCTATTGGGGCAATTCCTTTTTCTTTGGGTATCGAGGGTGGAGAACAAATTTTAGCGATCGCAGCTTTATCTATTTTAGTGACTGCACCTCTTGGTGCGTGGGCGATTCCCACTTTTGCACCTCGACTGTTACAAAAAGGGGAGGTTGATGCGACCAAAGTTTTGATAGAAAAGAATATAATTATCTTAACAGCGATCGATAATTCTCATAGAACTATTCATGTTTTAACTAAAACGGCGGAAATTGCCCGTCGTAGTGATGCACAAGTTATTGTTTTACATATTCAACAAGATGATCATCACAATTATATAGATACTTTAAAAGCAAACACTGATAATCTGTTAGCTGATATTCACTATCAACTATTTATTATAGAAGGTTCAAAACACGAACAAATGATGAAGTTAGCTCATCAATATCAGGTGACAGAAATTATTATGTGCAGAACAAGTAACCATCATCATCATAATATAGCGATCGCTTCAGTACCTCAGAAATTATTAGAAACGACCTCTATCCCTGTAATATTAGTCTGAATTCAGCACTACCAGAAAATCAAATATTTAACTTTTTTTTAAACTATTAATCATTATTTATTCTGTCGTTTTAAATGAGTCATAATACGAGGATATAATTCGAGATTAATTTTTGATTTACTAATGAAATCATCTGCTCCAACTTCCACAAATTGAGTAATAGCTTCAGATGTTAAATTACCTGTTAAAAATATCACAGGTATATTTTGTAATAAAGAATCAGTTTTGATAATTTTACAAATATCTAAACCGTTCAACTTAGGCATTTGTAAATCAAGTATTATTAATTGTGGTTTAATCTTTTTGATTCGGATTAAAAAGGTTTCACTATCGCTAATACAGTGTAGTGTTATCGGTAATTTTTGAAGAGTTAATTTCTTTTTTAATACTTCAATAAAACGTTCATCATCATCAATTACAACTAAATCATATAATTTTTCTACTGAATATTTTTCATGAGTTTGCAACAAAATATCTTTGATATTATCCCACAAAATTTCTAGGGAATTAATTTTACTTAAAAAAGAAAAAATCGGATAATCATTACAATATAATCTATTTTCTAAAGTTTCATTTTGAGTATAGACAATTATTTCACCATTACCTTTTTTATCTATTAATAATTCTAATATTTGATTATCTTTAAAAGACTGATTTTTCTAACTTGTTTCTACTATAATAACCTGAAATTTTTTTTCATTTAAATATTCGATCGCAGATTCAATACTATGGGCAAAATTGAGAACTATTTGAGGATGTTCGATAAAAAGAATTAAATTATTAGCTAAATTTTGATCTTCATCTATTACCAAAATATCAACTTTTTCCTCAAGCTCGATATCTTGTTCACTTTCTATTTCTTCACTGATGGGAATACCTTCGGGAAATAAATCCGTTTGTAAATCATCAATTAAACTACTGATTTGATTAATAATTTTTTCATCAGTAAGATGATCACTATTTTCTCTAAGTAAAAGTTCGATTTTTTTGGCAATTTTACTACCATTATCAAAACCAACACTACCTAAAAAACCTGCTAAATTATGAGCAATACGAATCGCTTCATCAGTATTTATTTCCTGATTTTCTTCTTGAATATATTCCCATAAATTATGACATTCTTTATAAATACTATGGCGATTTTCTGACCATATTTCTTCGCTCAAAACTTCTAATTCGACTTTTTTATCACCAGTTTGCCTCGAGATATTTTTGTTGTGTGTCGAAGAATCTTCTGAATTTGCGGATAAGCCAAATATAGGGCTGAGATTATTTTGATCTTTGAGTTTATAACCCATGCCATAAACTGTTTCAATAAAGTCTTTTCCTAAACCTACTTCTTCAAATTTTCTTCTTAAAGACTTAATATGCGATCGCAAAGTGTTACTCGTAGGAATATTATCTAAGTCCCATAATTTATCAATAATATTATCTGTATTAAATACTTGTTGAGGATATTGTAAAAAGATTTGTAATATTTTAAATTCCGTGGGAGTTAAAGTTAACGGTTCAGTTAAAAAATATACTTTTTTCTCCGTGGGAATCATGACCAAATCTCCCCATTGCAAAGAAACTATTTTACTTTTATTTTCTCTTCTTACTAATGCTTTAACCCTTAATAATAATTCTTGAAAGTCAAAAGGTTTAATTAAATAGTCATCTGCACCTGATTCAAAAGCTTTTATTTTATCATTTTGATTATTTAATGCAGTAATAAATAAAATAGCAATATCTACTTTTTCGGCTCTTAATTCCCGACAGATATCAATGCCATTTTTTTTAGGTAACATGACATCTAAAATCATGACATCATAATCATTAACAGCTAATTTATCTCTAATTTCACTACCTGTGTTAATAACATCTATTAGTTCCGATTCTGGCATTAAATAATCTTGTATCAGTTTTCCTAAACGCCGATCATCTTCTACCAAAAGTATTTTCATATTATCTACATGATTACGCCCATTACAATCTTACTATTTATATTCTCACAAATATGTTAATTTGATCATAATCAACGTCTAAATTCTAAAGCAAAAATATAACGCTGATTAACTTCATTTGACAATAATTTAATTTTCAAGACATATTGTCTAAGTGACTTATTGTCAATTCAATATCATCATTAAGGCATAAATCTTTTAAATAAATATTTTGACAAAGTTTAAGAATATAAATAAGGTTCATTTCTCCCAGAATATCTTAATGGGGTTCAATAAGATATTAATTTTTGCTATATGACAATGCTTTTAGCCAATTGGAATTTAGTTAATAAATTATGGTCAAATCTTTATTTTGCTAGCCATTTAGACTTTTTTTTAAGATGAATTTTGACCTTTATTTTGATCGCATAATGCCATAAAAAGCATTGTAGATGAGATTATCTGTGGAAAAATTAAATCATCTAACATGGTAGATTATAATTCTTATTTAAAAAGTAATCAATAATACAAAAAAAGCAATATAATTGTTACCAAAAAACCCTGAGGATGATTAAAATTTGATTCAAAGAATGATAAAAGATTGTTACATTTCTTTTCGTACTGTATAAGTCTAGTGCTAAGCTAAAAAATGCACAAAATTGTGAAATTAAAGATATAATGTCAGATTTGCCTCTTTTATTAAGGGTTGCCCGTGGTGAAAATTCCGAGCGTCCTCCTGTATGGATGATGCGTCAAGCAGGTAGATATATGAAAATCTACCGTGATTTAAGAGATAAGCATCCTAGTTTTCGGGAACGTTCAGAAAATCCCGATTTAGCGATCGAAATTTCTTTACAGCCTTGGAATGCTTTTCAACCCGATGGGGTGATCATGTTTTCCGATATTCTTACTCCCTTACCAGGTATGGGTATTCCTTTTGATATTGTGGAAAGCAAAGGTCCCATTATCGAGCCTCCCATTCGTAGTTTAGCTCAAATTGAAGCTTTACATACTTTAGATCCAGAAGAATCTTTACCTTTTATTAAAAAGATTTTGGGTACTTTACGTCAAGAAGTGGGCAATAAATCAACGGTTTTAGGTTTTGTTGGCTCACCTTGGACATTAGCTGCTTATGCGATCGAAGGAAAAAGTTCTAAAAACTACTCTATAATTAAGGGTATGGCTTTTTCTAAACCTGATATTCTGCATAAATTGTTAGGTAAAATCGCTGATTCGATCGCAATTTATGTTCGTTACCAAATCGATTGTGGTGCTCAAATCGTGCAACTATTTGATTCTTGGGCAGGACAATTAACTCCTCAAGATTATGACACTTTTGCTTTACCCTACCAAAAAAGAGTTATCGATCAAGTAAAACAAACTCATCCTGACACTCCTTTAATTCTTTATATCAGTGGTAGTGCTGGTGTATTAGAAAGAATGGGTCGTTCTGGTGTTGATATTGTCAGTGTTGACTGGACTATGGATATGGCACAAGCTAGACAGAGATTAGGAAAAGATATGAAGGTTCAAGGAAATATTGATCCTGGAGTCTTGTTTGGGTCCCATGATTTTATTTAACAAAGAATACATGACACTCTCAACCAGGCAGGAACTAGTGCACATTACCCTACTCTTGGGAGACGCG
>JAALKG010000029.1 GCA_011088145.1 Cyanobacteria bacterium MH1_Bin12
GGTGGTATTCATTTAGCAGCGATCGTCATTTGGCTTAATTGATGACACGCCCTAACATAATTTTTTCAAATTCATCTATTTAAGTCGTGCTTTGTTTATCCGTAAAGTTCAACAATTCAGGTAATTTAGCTCAATAGACAGTCCCAGTTTTTCAGTTAGGTTCTGCTATTTTTTGCTATAGATACTCAATTTAATTAGCCAATCACCAGAATTGACTAAAAATCATCATTATCTATTCATCCTTAATTTTCGATATTTTCGATCGATTAGTGAAATAGTATTCTGAGAACATTATGATAAAATCAGGTCTAGCAACTTAAAATATGTTTACACAAATTATGATGAAATCTTATTTATCCAAATTATTCGCATTTGTATTAGCTGTAGTTATTTGTTTCTTCGGTGGAATAAATGCCAGTGCGAGTGCGGCAAATATAGCTTTAACTGGTGATTATAGTAGTGATACTCTAGTCGTTCTAGAGAATTTAAAAGATGTTGTCGCTTTGCCTGCTGATATAGATATTCAAGAAAAAAAAGAAAGACAAGTAGAAGCAAAAAAACAAATGAATGACTATATTTCTCGTTACCGTAAAAATTCTAAATTTAATGGATTAAAATCTTTTACAACTATGCAAACCGCTTTGAATTCGTTAGCTGGCTACTATACAACCTTTGGTAGTCGCCCTTTACCTGAAAAATTAAGTAAGCGTCTAACTCAAGAATTTAAACAAGTAGAATTTGCTTTAAAAAAAGGATATTAATTACTGACACAAATTTCTTTACATATTAAGCATATCTCGAATATTTTTTTCTTAAAGACTTACAGCTTAATTGTTTATATAATTAATTTTACGACTCAACTCAAAACAATTAATAATCATTATTTAAAAATCTTTATTAGTTATATTTTCCCCCATAATTGGCTACACAATAAACAAGTGTAGCCATTATTTGTCGAAGCTTATATACTTCACCTCTGATGTGTATTGATTCTTGAAAAGATTGTAGTAGGTCATCAATTTTGTTTTGAGGGGAGATAGTCATATTCAAAACTCTCAATTTTGACTAACGAAAAATGCCACAACCGATTTAGGAACGCTATATTGTTGTTACCGTTGCCAATTATTTATCAATCTAAATATCCGAGAGTTACAGAATATAGATAAATATAAATAATTATCACCAAACATATTCTAATTGTTAGAAATATAATTTAAGATGGTTAATAGCATGGTCATTAATATATGAATTTTTGTTCCGTCTAACGAGCTCTTAAATAAGAATGAAAAACAACAACGTTTCCTCGAAAGCAATATCTAATGGTAACAGTGAGGATATCAAAAATTTAAATCCATTAAATTTAGAACGAGCTCCACAATTACTTGAGGGGAAAATTATTTCCAATGGAAACAATTTAGAAACTGATGACTATTCATATATATTAATATTAGAAGGCAAAAATGATCATCGTTGCATTCATTTAGAAGAGCATTTATATGAAATTGGTCGTCGTCAGAGTGCTCAAATCAGAATTAAAGATCAAGCAATATCTCGACATCATGCAACTATTATCAAAGAATATGATCCCGACGAACTGATCTTTTATTATAAGATTTTAGATGGTAACTTATCAGGAAGTAAGAGTACGAATGGTTTGGTTGTCAATAACAAACATTATAAAAATAAGTATTTAGAGCATGGTGATTTGATCAGTTTCACCAATGATATCAAAGCTAGATTTTTTGTAATTGATAAAAACTCTATTAATGACCATCTATTTGTCAATCTTGAAAAGAAAGAAAATGAAGATCAACAAATAGATGAAAATCCGACAAAAATTCTTACTAATTATAGTCAAGTCAAACAAACTTTAACGAATTATGTCAACACAAAACAAACTTTAAACCATAATATTAATCGTCATGGTAGCCGTGATATTTTTTTCCAGAAAGATAATATTATTGAATATATTTCCAAAATCAGTTCTTTTGCAGAATTGAGTCCTTACCCTATTATTGAAATTAATTTACAGGGAATTTTAACCTACTATAATCCTTCAGCTAGTCTTTTATTTCCTGACCTTGAAAAGGAAGGAACAAATCATCCTTTACTTTGTTATTTGTTAAGAGCAGAACATAAGATACAAGGAAATTTATTTGTTAGAGAAGTTAATTATAAAGATAAAATATTTGAACAATATATTCACTATTTACCAGAATTAAAGTTAATTAGAAGTTACATTTTTGATTTTACCAAACGTAAGACGATCGAATCTCAATTAAAAGATAGTGAAGAAAAATACAGAGCAGTTTTAGAACAAACTTCAGAGGGAATACTCCTATTTAATGCTGATAACTTACATATTATTGAAGCCAATTTATCAGCTACCAAGATTTTACAATATCCGATGGAGGAAATTATCGGACAAAATATTGATTCTTTTGTAGTTAATAAACATATTGATTTTTTATATAAATTAAATTTACTTAAAGAGACTCAATTAAGTTTTAGGCAAGAGCTTAAATTGAAAGTAAAATATAATGAACCAATTAACATCGAATTGAGTGTTAACATTATCAATTATGATAATAACTTAGTTTTTTGCTGTGTTTTTCGTGATATTACTGCCCGTAAAAAACTGGAAAATGAATTAAAATATCAAGCTTATTATGATAATTTAACAGGTTTATATAAAAGAAATTATTTTAGAGACTTTTTTGCCAAAACATTAACGAGCAGTCAGAAAGAAAAATCATCACTAGCAATTATGTTTTTAGATGTAGATAAATTTAAAAGCATTAATGATAACTATGGACACGACATCGGTGATTTATTGTTAAAACAATTTGCTCAAAGATTAAAAAATTGTGTCAAAAAAAGTGATTGTCTTGGTCGTTGGGGTGGAGATGAATTTGTCGTTTTATTAGTAGATGTCCTTTCTGTAGAACAAGTCATGTTAGTTGCTGATCGTATTATAAAATCAATGGCAAGCCCTTTTGTTTGTAATAATGACACAATTCAAACTTCCACGAGTATTGGTTTAGCCATATTCCCTAATCATGGAAATGACGTGGATTCTTTGATGAAAAAGGCAGACGAGGCACTATATGTGACAAAAGATAATGGTCGTAATGGCTATACCATTTATCATGAATCATTAATGGACTAATATTTTTTGATTAATCTATGATTGATTATTTCTGAAAATATTGCTCTGTAGAGACTTTCACCTTTGCCTCTTGTCCTTCGCTATATAATCCTTCTTACAAATTTGAAAAAACAAGCAAAAAAAAGAGGTACGATCGATAATTTAATTATCAGTGAAGATCGTACCTTTTTATTAATCTAATAAAATAATGAAATTTACCCTAAAGGATGGAATAAAAGATCAGGATAAAAACGGTTAAACTCGATTAATAAACCAGCAGTAAAAACTAATAAAGCAGTTATTAAAACTGGAGCAGTTGATAAAAAAGTAGTTAAATCTTTCATGCTATTATCTCCGAATAATACATTAGAAATTGAGAACCAAAATTAACGGGGGGAAACGGGAACTTCTGAATCGTCGACAACTAAGTCGCCAGAAAGAAATTCTTGTAATGCTTGCATTGGCCATAAGAAACCAAAGAGCATTTTACTGATAGCTAAAGGCACATCAATAATAATTTCACGCATTTCGGCATTTTTCTCTTCTATAATGGCAATTAAGTAAGCACGACCAACCCAACCAATCCAACCTGCAATGTAAAGAAATAATACACCAGGAATTAGGAAATCACCCGCACGATCTAATCTGCCATCAACTACTAAGTGAGGATAGCCCTCTGCACCACAAAGTGCCTCTGCATAACGCTCAGCACGTTTTTTGCCAGATTGAGAATCAGCAGTGGTATTACGGAAACCTTTTGCTTTAGCTTGATAAGCCGCAGATTCACCACAGGGAGTTAGGTGAGATAAATCCGCTTGAGCAGAAGGAGCAAAGTTAACCCATAGGGTTACAGATAGCATAAAAGCTAATACAAGACTGAATATTTTACGCATAAAATTGTTTCCTTTTTGTTACGAAACAATAAGTTTTGGTTACAAAAGATGAAGCTAAAACAAATGCCTCAAATGCGATTTTACTGTGATAAGTAAATGGAGTAAAGTAATAGTGGGAAAATTTATTATTCTTAACAAAACAACCAAATAATGGCGTGCATTTTAGCAGTTGAAAGTAGTTGTGATGAAACCAGTGTGGCAATTGTAACAAATCGTAATGTTTTATCTAATGTGGTAGCGTCTCAAATAAAATTGCATGAGCAGTATGGAGGAGTTGTCCCCGAATTGGCATCTCGTCAACATTTAGAAATGGTCAATCCTTGCATTGATAAAGCATTGGAAGAGTCTGGTTTGTTGTGGAAAGATATCGATGCGATCGCAGCTACAGTCACACCCGGATTAGTAGGTTCTTTATTAGTGGGAGTGACAGCGGCAAAAACTTTAGCTATGGTACATAATAAGCCATTTTTAGGGGTACATCAC
The DNA here is from genome assembly GCA_011088145.1 of Cyanobacteria bacterium MH1_Bin12. Classification (GTDB taxonomy): domain Bacteria; phylum Cyanobacteriota; class Cyanobacteriia; order Cyanobacteriales; family Cyanobacteriaceae; genus JAALKG01. Next base: position 4,525 of record JAALKG010000029.1, read on the forward strand.
CTCGAAGGTCATATTTACGCTTCGTATCTGAGCGAACCTTCTTTAAAACCCCCTTTTATCTGCCTATTAGTATCAGGAGGTCATACCAGTTTAATTCATGTACAAGATAGCGGCATATATAAAACTATTGGTTCAACTCGTGATGATGCAGCAGGAGAAGCCTTTGATAAAGTCGCTCGATTATTAGACTTGCCTTATCCGGGAGGGCCAATTATTGATAAACTTGCTAAAAATGGTAATCCTCAAGGGTTTAAATTGCCAGAAGGAAGAATTTCATTGCCGAACAAACAAGGATTTCATCCTTATGACTCTAGTTTTAGTGGTTTAAAAACAGCTATGTTGAGATTAATTACTCGCTTGAAAGAGGAAAATCCCGACTTTTTACCCGTTGAAGATTTATGTGCTAGTTTTCAAGCTACTGTGGCCAAAGCCTTAACAAAAAGAGCAATTAGAGCTTGTTTAGATTTAAATGTGACCACAATTGCAGTGGGAGGAGGAGTTGCAGCCAATAGTTGTTTGAGAGAGAATTTACAATCAGAAGCAGCGAAGCACAATTTAAAAGTTTATTTTCCACCCCTCAAATTTTGTACAGACAATGCGGCTATGATAGCATGTGCAGCACAGGAGCATTTTAGATTAGGAAGAAAATCTTCTTTATCTATAGGAACGACTTCTCGAATGAAATTAGAACAAGTCCCTCAATTGTATAATTAGTGTAATGTTGTTTGGGAAAAAAATACTCAATGACGATCGCATTTTGTCCCAGAAAAAGTTAACCGAATAATTAAATGCTAAACAATTTACGTAAAAAAAATCCTATCTAACAGACAACAATAACAAAAATTTCCACTGTATTTACTACCAATTAATTTATGGCTCACAAAGTCTGTTTCAACCTTTGTTTTAAAAGACAAACAATTTCTTCTGGAGGATTCGAATCTTTTGTAAAGATAAAAATCTGTTTTCTTGGAATTTTAGGTAAAGATAGTTTAAAAACAAAAACAGACAAAATAAGTTATATTGACAATTTGAAATAATAAATACGAAATTTTTGCCCTTAGCTCATAATAATAAAAGAAAAGGGCAAACTTAAATAATATAATTACTTAATCGAAAAGACCTATGATTCAGGATGATCTATCCAACGAAAAGCTATTAGTACAACGCTATCGGTTAAAAGAAGTAGTCGGTGTTGGTGGTATGGGTACAGTGTATCGAGCAGAAGATACCGTTTCTAAAGGTCAAAATGTAGCAGTTAAAATTCTTTCTCGTGCTTTAGGTGATATGAAAATGATTGAACAGTTTCAACGAGAAGCAACTGTGAGTGCATTACTGTCAGAAAGAAGTCCAAATATAGTGAGGGTAACTGACTATGGGGTCAACGAAGAACAAGCTCCTTTTTATGTCATGGAATACCTTGATGGTGAAAATCTGGGTAGTATGATTGATGTTCATGATTTATCCCTTGAGCAATTTTTGGACTTTACGATACAAATTTGTCAAGCGATGCATATTGCTCATAATGGTATTTTTTCTGCAGGAGAAATATGTCCTGTAGTTCATCGAGATTTAAAACCGAGTAATATTTTTGTCGTTGAAAATCAAACGGGTAATCAGATTATTAAGGTATTAGATTTTGGTATTGCTAAATTAATTAAAGATGATCAAGGTCAAACAGAACATTTTACGGGAACTCCAAAGTACTGTTCTCCAGAGCAAATTAAGGGTGAGCGTTTAGATAATCGTTCCGATATTTATAGTTTAGGAATGATTATGTATCTGATGTTGACGAAAAAATTGCCTTGGGATTTACAAATGGATTCCATTGCTACTTGGTACAAAGCTCATACAGAATTACCACCAAATAAATTTGCTCCCGAATTAAATATTCTTCCTGAAGTGGAACGATTAGTTTTAAAATGTTTATCAAAATCAGTTCACGGTAGACCTCAAAGTGTCGGAGAAGTGAAGCAGAAATTAGAACAAATTTCTCGTCAGTTCAAATTAAGAGATAGAACAAAAGCAAAGGATAAAAAAACTTCTGTTGAGAAATTTTTGTCCACTAGTATATGGCCTAAAAAAAAGCCGAAACAAAAGATCGTTTTTCCTCGTGTTGTTGTATTTCAACAGAAAATTATTCCCACGGTTTGGACAATGTTAGAAAGCAAAGATATTGAAAGTAGAATGAATAATGTTCGCCATAATCAGTTCATTTTTCAAAGCTTTCCCCACCCAATGGTTTTATGGTTGACGGTTTTATATAGTCAAAAAGATGGCCCTCGTTGGTTACCTTGTTATTTAGATTTAAAAACTAAAATTGGTACCCAATTAGTTAACAGTTTAAGTGAATCTAAGGAATATTTTTTGCTGTTTTTTGCCTTAGAAAATCCTGTTCAATGTCAAAATTTACTATCATTTAAGGTAGGCCTTAAACAAAGAACTAATCTCAAACAATGGGCTTCTGTTAGTAGTATGTTAAATATAAAACATAATGAAGAAGCGATCGTCAGTAGGCGAAAATTAAAAGAAGATTTAGAAGAATTAAAACCAAAAATTTTAGCAGAAATTGCTAAAAAGAATACGGATTAAATGCACCCTTAACCTCTTAATATTATATTTAAAATCATGGATTTAGTCAAAATTATTCAGGATGATTATAAGCATTTTCCTGAGAATCAAAATTATTCTATCTATGCAGAAAATATTCACTTTAAAGATAAAATTTATGATTTTTATGGATTAAAAAAATATCAGAAAATGATCGGTTTTTTAACTAAATGTTTTAAGAATTTACATTTAGAACTACATGATATTCAACGAAATGAGAATCAAATTGATACCCGTTGGACAATGACATGGAATAGTCCTTTACCTTGGCAACCTTTTATTTCTGTGTCTGGCACTAGTGAATTAAAAGTAGAAAATAATTTGATTGTTGCTCATTATGATTACTGGAATTGCTCTATTTTCGATGTTATAAAACAACATTTTTTTATGGGTAAAAATTAATGTTATTCTGTAAATTTTGGTAATAAAATTAGACGAATTATCACTAAAGTTTAACAATATTTTTGATCATACTATTTAATAATGACAAATAAACCTAATAATAAAAAGAAATTAAATGCTGAGAAATATGCCTATTTAAAAGCAGAAGCTCAAGCTCCATATAAAGGTTTACGTAAATTCATTTATATCGCTTTTGGTGCTTCAGGTGCGATCGGTGCCTTTATCTTTTTCTTACAAATCATTGCTGGAAAAAATACTCCTGATAATACCATGAATTTATTCGTTCAGATAGTCGTTATTTCACTTATGGTCTTTTTATATCGTTGGGAAGATCGTCAGAAATAAATTTAAATTATCATGGTAAATTTCTTAAATTTCTATAAATTATTTTTCTTGATCTTTAGAGGATGTTTGAAAAGTCTGGTTCACTACTGAAAATGACTAAAAATGACCCCTAGTCCCTGATTCTGGGGGAAAAAGAGAACAAAAGCTCCTAGTCTGACCTTAATATATATTATGCCGATAGGTTGGGTAGGGGATTTAGGGGAGTGAAAACACAATATTTGAGACTCTTTAAACAATCTTTGAAGAAATATATTTGCTAAATTACCTTTCAGATATTCGATCGCTTTATCAAGTTAGAAGTACAGAAGAAACTTATAGTATTGAATTATTGACAAGAAAAGAATAATTGTTTCTAATTCAAATTATTGTCGTAAAATTTATTTTATAGTGTGATGAATGCACTAACAAAAAAATCGTCAACACATTTACTAAATTAACTCGATCGTCATGAAAAGTTATTATTATTTTGATTCTTAACTGTTTTTCTGGTAATTACCAAAAACTTTTGTCGTGAAACTTCCTGTAAAAAAAAGATTATAGTCTTTGTCATTATTGATCCAAAATTTGTCAGGAAAAAAAATATTAATGATTTTTGACAGTTGTAAAAATATTATTTAGTCTAAATGTTGTAGAGCAATAAATCATATCGATAAGGAAAAATAAAGAGAGCGTATTCATGTTAGAAAAAGAATCTATGTTGATTGAAGAAATTACAGCCAGAGAGATTTTAGATTCTCGTGGTCGTCCTACCGTTGAAGCCGAAGTACGCTTAGAAAGTGGAGTTGTGGGTTTAGCACAAGTGCCTAGCGGTGCTTCTACTGGTAGTTTTGAAGCTCATGAATTAAGGGATAAAGATGCTCAAAGATATAACGGTAATGGTGTATTAACGGCTGTCAATAATATTAAAGATGCAATTACACCTGTTCTCTTAGATTTAGATGCTTTCGATCAACTTGCTGTAGATCAAGCTATGATCGATCGAGATGGTTCTCCTAATAAGAAAAATTTAGGAGCAAATGCTATTCTAGCAGTATCTTTAGCCAATGCCAAAGCTGTGGCTGCTGAGTTACAAATTCCTTTATATCGTTATTTAGGTGGCCCTTTAGCTAATATTTTACCTGTTCCCATGATGAATGTCCTCAATGGTGGTTCTCATGCTGATAATAATGTTGATTTTCAGGAATTTATGATTATGCCTGTGGGTGCAGATTCTTTTTCTGAGGCTTTACGTTGGGGTGCAGAAATTTTTGCTTCTTTGAGTAAAGTTTTAAAAAAGAAAAATTTGCTTTCTTGTGTGGGTGATGAGGGTGGATATGCTCCTAACTTAAAATCTAATCAAGAAGCCCTCGATTTACTCATTCAAGCGATCGAAATTGCTGGTTATCGTCCCGGAGATCAAGTTGCTTTAGCCATGGATGTGGCCGCTAGCGAGTTTTATAAAGATGGCAAATATATTTATGATGGTTCAGCTCATTCTCCTGCCCAATTAGTAGATTATTTAGCCGAATTAACTAATAAATATCCAATTATTTCCATTGAAGATGGTGTACATGAAGATGATTGGGATACTTGGAAAAGTTTAACTGATAAAATCGGCGATAAAATCCAACTAGTTGGTGATGATTTATTCGTAACCAATTCCACTCGTTTACAAAAAGGTATCGATTTAGGAGTAGCTAATTCTATCCTCATCAAATTAAATCAAATTGGAACTTTAAGCGAAACTTTGGAAACTATTGCTCTAGCAACTCGTAAAGGTTATAGTTCTGTTATTAGTCATCGTTCTGGTGAAACTGAAGATACCACAATCGCTGATCTTGCCGTAGCGACTCGTGCTGGACAAATAAAAACTGGTTCTTTATGTCGTAGTGAAAGAGTGGCTAAATACAACCGTTTATTACGCATTGAAGACGAATTAGGCGATCGAGCAATGTATGCACCACACGTTGGTTTAGGGCCTTGTTAGAAAGTTATCAGTCATAAAACGGTATTGCGTTTTATTCTTTGGAAAAGGATTGAACAAAGAATAAAACCCTTGCCCATTGAACTTTGTTCTTTTATGAACGACTTTTACTTTTATTCAGTTCTTGAAAAGCAATTCAGAATTTGAGATAATAAATTAACAGCTAATAGTAAAATGATCCCTCACCGTGGGCAATTCCCCAGTAAGGTAGTAAACAAGCTATTGTGGTAAAATTGATTTAAATGATCAATAAACTTAATAAAAGCTATTTAATCAAATATTAAGGAGATATCAACATGACCGCAGAAAGTATGTTATTCAATGGTGCAATTGCTTGCGTCGGAATTGTTTTGGTTGGTTTAGTTTGGGGATTTCTTCTCTTAAAATTAACAGGAGAAGCTGAGTAATTAAGATAATTGACAATTGACAATTGCGGTGGAAGCCCGCGTCGGCGTGAGGTGCAAGGGAATGTCCACCAAAACGACAATTGACAATGAAAGATTCTTTACACAGTTATTTTTCAGAAATTATCGCTTTTTATACAAATAAGGCGATAATTAAATTTGAGTGATGGTTAAAATCATTGATTCAAATGGGATTGCTCATAACTGTTGATTCATAAACAAGAGAAACCCGATACATTACAACCAATTCCGATTAAGATAAGAATAAGTCACTTTACCACTTATTTTTCTCATGTCTGAAGTAGAAATAAAAAAGATCTTATTAGTCGATGACGAACCTGGTATTCGAGAATCTGTACAAGCATATCTTAGTTGCAATGAAAATTGGCAAGTAGAAGTAGCTAGAGATGTTAAAGAAGCATGGGAAAAAATACAGCAACAGACACCTGATTTGATCGTTTCTGACATCATGATGCCTGAAGTAAACGGCTTAGAATTTCTAGAACAATTACGGGAAGATGCTCGTTATAAAAATTTATCTGTAGTTTTGTTGACAGCTAAAGGTATGACAACCGATCGAATAGAAGGTTATACCGCAGGATGTGATGCTTATTTACCAAAACCATTTGATCCTGATGAATTAGAAGCCATTGTCAAAAATTTGTTGGAAAAACAAAAAGTATTACAAGATGGTCAAGATGGAAACACACAACTAGATGAGTTAATCAAAGATGTTAAAGACATTAAAGACAAGTTGGAAAATAGTGATAATTTAAAGACTCGTGAACCTAAAATCAAGATTGATCTTACCCCTAGAGAGCAAAGTGTTTTGGATTTAGTCGCTAAGGGTTTGATGAACAAAGAAATTGCTAAGACATTAAATACCAGTATTCGTAACGTCGAAAAATATGTGAGTCGTCTGTTTAATAAAACAGGTACAAATAGTCGTACAGAATTAGTTAGATTTGCTCTTAAACAAGGATTAACCGACTAGTTATAGAATTGAGAATTGAGAATTGAGAATTGAGAGGACGTTTGAAAAATATAGTTCATCACTGAAAATTCCCCCTAATCTTTTCTATAATAGGGGAGATGTCGATAGGCTGGTTGGAGATTTAGAAGGAAAAAACCAAATATTTGATACTTGTTCAAAAAACCTCTAAGTTTGATTCCATTGTAAAAGTGAAAATTTGACTAGGTTTAATCATTATGTCTTGTTGATCAAGATTTTTTTGCTCATCTTCGAGAACATTCACTTTAGTTTTTAGTTGTGGTTTAAATAGTCCTTTTAAGTTCAGTAATGCTGATTCATGATGACATTCATAACCACGAAGAACAAATTGTTGACTATTATCTTCTGTTTGTTTTAAACACATCAAAATTAAGTTATTAGCTTCTAAATTAATGAGTTCTCCAGTAGAAGGTAATGGGGCTAATTTATTATTATTTGAGGATAAATATGTGACCGATAAAGGTACATTTAGTTCGTAACCTTTATGGACTGTATTCGCTTTTTTCCAATTATATTTATGAGGATATAAAGCATAAGTAAAATTGTGAATGCCTCGATCGCATTCAGGGTCAGGCCATTTGGGACTACGCAACAAACTCAAACGTATTTGATTGGGTTTACTATCATATCCATACTTACTATCATTGAGTAAACTAACCCCATATTCATCGTTACCTAAGTTTGCCCATTGATGTCCATAAACTTCCCATTGAGCTTTTTCTTCGGGTGTTTCAGGCTTGGTAGTGCGATCGATATTACCACAAGCTATTTCGTAAGTGACGAAATCACTAGTCAGATTTAAAGGAAAATTGACTTTTAAAAGGGTATATTCTTCTAACCAATTAATTTTATTTTTTATCTTCAAAATTGATGAGTTGATTTCTAAGATATAATCTTGAGTAAAAGACGATTTATTAAATATTTTTTCGATACGAATTATTTGTCTTAGTTCTCCTTTTTCTAACCATTTGATTAATTTTAAAATAGGTTTATCTAAAGGATAATTTTGATAGTCAGGATCAATATTCCAAGCGTCCCAATATTGACCTTCATCTTTAAATAATTGTAATTCGTTACCTTCTCCATCTAAAATTTCTTGCTGATTAACTAAATCATAAAGACTAAGAATATTGCCTGTCTGATTACTAATCGTAACTTTAATATATTTATTTTTAAGTATAAAATCTTCGTTTAAAACATCTTCATTGCCACAGTTATTACTAGTATTTTCTGAAGAGTTAAGAGGTACTAAATAAAATAATTTATAACCGATACTAGGTATATTTTTAGCTAGAAATAATAGTTTATTATCACAAGATATTTGAGTGTTTAATTGATTATTATCATCATCATAAATACTATATTTATTGCTCTCTATATTTAATTTGACAATTTGCGATCGCTGCCAATTTAAACTATTAAATACAACAATTATTTGAGCATCAGGATGAGGTTTTGAAGGGATATCTATATAAGATGCGATCGCTTGTAATGATTTATTTAAAATAGTCTGACTTTGCTCAACAACTTCTTGCCAAAGTTGATTACTCTCAGTGAATACAGGTGGAATAGAAGTACCAGGTAAAATGTCGTGAAATTGATTTAAAAGTGTTTTTGGCCACAGACATTTTATTTCATTCTGTCTTTCATTATTAGGCACAAAATTATCGTTATATTGACTATCTAAAATATAATTAATTGTCGAAAACAATTCTGCTTGATAAAGTAATTTTTCTGCATGGCGATTATAATATTTCTGGTCTCCATGAGTGGTATAACAACCTCGATGTAATTCCAAATAAAGTTCATCATTACAGATAGGAATCTCAACGGTTTTATTGTTACTAATATTGTCTAAATATTCACTAGCAGTCGTAAAGTTTATCTGAGGAAAAAAGGGCGAATCTTGATAACGTTTGGCTACTTCTAACATATCACGGGTAGGCCCTCCACCATGATCACCAACTCCTGGTAGCCAAAAACTATCTTTCAAACCAGTTTTGCTTTCCCAATCTACGCTGTAATCAGTCATGATCATGGGATGAGTATCCATTACTCCTGCGATATTAGGAGGTGACATCGCCGTAAAAATTTGACTGCCATCGGGGGATTGCCACCAAAAACAACCATGGGGAAATTTATTAGTATCATTCCAATGGAGTTTACCCGTAACAAAATAATCTATTTGAGCTTGTTGTAAAATTTGTGGTAACTGCCAAGGAAAACCAAATGTGTCTGGCAACCAAGCAACTCGATTATATTTACCAAATTTTTCTAAGCAATATTTTTGTCCATATAACAGTTGTCTAATTAAAGATTCACCACTAATTAAATTTACCTCAGGTTCAACCCACATTCCTCCTAATACTTCCCATTTATTATTGACGATCGCTACTTTTATTTGCTCAAATAAGGTCGGATTATGCTCTTCTATCCACTTATAAAGATAAGCTGTGGTATGACCAAAAGTTAAATTATTATCATTTTTTTGTAAATTTAAAACAGAATTAAAAGTGCGTTGAGCAACATCATAAGTTTCTTTGATCGTCCATAACCAAGCCATATCTAAATGGGCATGACCTAACAAATTAAAACTTCTTTCTTTAATGTATTTAGATAAAGGTAAAAGTAGTTTTCTAACATTAATTAATTCTTGATTAAATAGATTTTGATTATGAACTAAGCTCCAATTTATTTCGTTAATTTTAGTGTTTAAAATGTGAAGTTTTTCGGGATAAAAATTAGTTATATATTTATGTAAAACAGCTATTTCATGACTAACAAAACTAGGATCTATGCGATCGTATTCACTTTCATAAAGACACTGAGAAATCATTAAGCCACCGATATCATGGCTAGGACTAATTAGGCGTAAACTTACTAAAAATTCTTGATTAGGATTTGTTTTGCCTGTTAACAAAATTCGGCAAGAAGAATCAAATAAATCTCCCTCGTTAACCAATTTTCCATTTACAAAGACTTCTGCTGATTCTGCCCACCACGTTAATTTAACTCTTAAAGATAAATTTTCTAAAGGATAATTATCATCATTTAAACTAGTAGGAACAATAATTTTTTGAGCAAACCATCTAATTTTGCTTCCTTTTTCCCAGACTAAATATTTATTTTCATTGACAATACCTTTTTGCCAATTATTTGATATTTCTGAAGGAGGATTAGTAAATTTTTTATCTGTAAAATACCAGTTATTTTGTATATTTAATTCGGTTAATTTTCTGAGTCGGGAAATTGATTGTTCACTTTTGTCCATATTAATAGTTTTTAGAATTTAGAATTTAGAATTTAGAGGTCGTTAGAGCAAGTACCAGATATTTTGTTTTTGCTTTTCTTATTCCCTATTCGTTTGTCTGTAGGTATCTCTCCTATTATTGAGACTAGGAAATTTTCTTCTATTTTTCCCCAGAATTGGGGACTAGGGGGCATAATTCTGATATTTTTTTCATAGAAATATCCTAAATTTTTATATGACGATCGCAAAATGGTAGGTTTCTTCTAAACTGCAAATAATTTATAAATTATGACTTTTATGTTTTAATCTTGTCTATTTTATGAGAAAAGATTTCAGGTTTAATTAACCATACTCCTAAATAAAAAAAAGGTGTATCAAAAAGAGCAAAAACCAACTTAAATGTGAATCCATTGATAAATAAGAGAGTAAATTTATCTATAGGAATTACACCAAATAAAGACAGTATAAATAAAACCAAACTAGTATCAATAATTTGCGAAATTATTGTGGAACCATTATTTCTTAACCACAAATATTTACCTTTAGTTAAATTTTTCCAAAAATGAAATAATCTAATGTCAATGAATTGTGCGATTAAATAGGCGAATAAAGAAGCAATTACCGCAGGAGTAAATAATCCAAAAACTTGGGTAAAAGTTTTTTCATCCACTACAGACCATTCTGTGGCAGGTAAAAAGTTAGCGATCGCTACTACAATTAAGATAACTATACTGGAAATAAAACCAGCAATTACCAGTTGATCAGCTTTTTTTCTGCAGTAAATTTCTGAAATTAAATCAGTACATAAAAATGTAATGGGATAGGGAATAATTCCAGCGGAAAGTTCTAAATTGATGTTACCAAAAATAGAAAGAGTAAAAAATTTTTGCACAATTAAATTAGAACAAATTAAACAAGCTACAAATATCGAAGATAAGATTAAAAATATTTGTTCGTTTTTTACTTTATGTGATGATGTCATGATATAGCGATCGCAATTTGATTCGTAATTTTTTTGTTTTTACTTTAGTTTTACCTTTTTAAAGTAAATCCACAAACAAAAAAAAGGGTGAGACAAAGCTCACACCTTTAATATTTTATTGATATCTCTTCTATTTAAAAAGAAGAGTTTGGATTAGGGTGAATTAAATTTCCAAGGTTTCTCGTTAACAGCAATTAACTACTTGCTTTAACTAACAAAGGATTTTCTGTTTCTGATTTGATAAAGACTTTTCCTTCTTCATCTACATCAACAAGAGCGGTATCTCCTTCTTTAAGACTTTTAGATAGAATTGCTTCTGCTAAAATATCTTCTAAAAGACGCATAATCGCACGACGTAAAGGACGAGCACCATAAGCTGGATTAAATCCTTCCTCAATTAAACGTCCTTTGAATTTATCAGACACTTGTAAAGTAATTTCTTTTTCCGTTAAACGAGCAAATACTTCTTTGAGTAAAATTTCGGCGATGTCTTTGACTTCTTCTTTATTGAGTTGACGGAAGACAATAATTTCATCTAAACGGTTGAGAAACTCTGGACGGAAGTAGTTTTTCAACTCTTCGTTAACCAAGGATTTAATACGATTGTATTGAGATTCAGTTTGATCTTCTTCTAATTCAAATCCGAGTCCACCACCACCTTTCTCGATGACTTTAGAACCAATATTGGAAGTCATGATCAAAAGGGTGTTTTTAAAATCAACTGTACGACCTTTGGAATCAGTCAAACGTCCATCTTCTAAAATTTGGAGGAGAAGATTAAACACATCAGGGTGGGCTTTTTCAATCTCATCAAATAAGACAACGGTATAAGGACGACGACGTACTGCTTCTGTTAGTTGTCCACCTTCGTTATAACCAACATATCCTGGAGGAGAACCAATTAATTTGGCAACAGTATGACGTTCCATGTATTCAGACATATCCAGACGAATCATGGAATCTTCTGAACCAAAGAAATAAGTTGCTAAGGCTTTGGTTAACTCAGTTTTACCAACACCTGTAGGTCCTGAAAATACAAAAGATGCGATCGGACGATTAGGATTTTTCAAACCAACTCTAGCTCGACGGATTGCACGGGAAATCGATTTAACAGCTTCTTCTTGACCGATAATACGTTGATGGAGGGTTTCTTCCATATGTAAGAGTTTATCCGCTTCAGATTCGGTTAGTTTTTGTACAGGTACACCTGTCCAAGAAGCAACGATGTGAGCTATTTCCTCTTCATCCACAACGGGACTATCAGTAGGAGTTGGGTTATTTTTCTTTTCATCTGCTAAAGAACGAATTTCGGACTTGATTTCCATTTCTCGATCGCGTAATTCTCCAGCTTTATCAAAGTCTTGAGAGCGAACGGCTTCATCTTTTTCTTTAAGAATTTCTCTTAATTCTTTGTCTAATTCTTTTGCTTCTGCGGGTAGTTGAGAGTTTAATAAACGAACTCTAGAACCTGCTTCATCAATTAAATCGATCGCTTTATCTGGTAAAAATCGATCGCTAATATAACGATCTGATAATTCAGCCGCAGCAGCTAAAGCTTCATCAGCAATTTTGAGTTTATGATGTTGTTCATAACGTTCCCGTAAACCAAAGAGAATTTCAATAGTTTCTTCCACTGTGGGTTCACCAACCATGACAGGTTGAAAACGTCTAGCTAAAGCCGCATCTCTTTCAATGTGTTTACGATATTCATCAAGGGTGGTAGCACCAATACATTGCAAGTCACCTCTAGCTAAGGCAGGTTTGAGGATATTAGCTGCATCAATAGCACCTTCTGCTGCACCTGCACCAATCAAGGTATGGACTTCATCAATGACGAGAATTACATTCCCCGCTTGACGAATTTCGTCCATGATTTTTTTCAATCTTTCTTCAAATTCACCACGATATTTGGTACCTGCTACTAATAAACCAATATCGAGAGTGACGACCCTTTTATCTTCTAATAAGTCAGGAATATCTTTATTGGCAATACTTTGGGCTAAACCTTCTGCGATCGCAGTTTTACCGACACCAGGTTCACCGATAAGTACGGGATTATTTTTTGTACGACGACCTAAAATTTGGATTACTCGTTCAATTTCCTTTTGTCTACCGACTACAGGATCTAATTTGCCTTCGACCGCCAAAACAGTTAAATTAGAACCAAACTCATCAAGAGTCGGAGTTTTATTGGAACGATTACCACCGCCAACACCCACAGGAGTCGTTTCGGTTTCTCCTAACATCCGAATAACTTGAGTTCTAACTTTGCCTAAATCAACTCCCAAGTTTTCTAAAACTCTAGCGGCAACACCTTCACCTTCACGGATTAAACCCAAGAGTAAATGTTCAGTACCGATGTAGTTATGACCTAGTTGACGAGCTTCTTCTAAAGACAATTCTAAAACTCTTTTTGCTCTTGGAGTAAAAGGAATTTCTACGGCAACAAAACCAGAACCACGACCAATAATTTTCTCAACTTCAATCCTAGCGTCTTTTAAGTTGACACCCATTGATTTGAGAACCTTAGCGGCAACCCCAGTTCCTTCTCCAATTAAACCCAGTAAAATCTGCTCTGTACCTACAAAGTTATGACCCAAGCGACGAGCTTCTTCTTGGGCTAACATGATTACCTTAATCGCTTTTTCTGTGAAGCGTTCAAACATAATTTTTATTCTCACCCTATGCCGTATTTATTGCTGATTTTAACATAGGATTAGGTGCGTTCTGTGTTTGTCGGCACAGTATTATGTTCTGTTATCAGTATCATTGTGCTTCAAAACCCACCTATCATACATCTTAGTTCGATAATTATTTTAATAAAAAAATAATTCTTAAACTTTACTACCCCATCCAGAAAAAAAAGTTAATATTTTATCCTTATGGTTATAAAAACAATTTAAATTAAATAAAAAAAAGCAATAATGAACTTGTTTTCATCATTTACCAGTCTTTCTTTATCAAAATAACAAGTATATGATTATTAATTATCAAAGATTTATTCAAATAAGATTTTATTTGTTGCTTAATATATTTTGACAATAATTTATAGATATTAATGATTTAATTGATTCTGTAAATTTTACCTAGAATTAATGTTATTTTAGATCTCAATCATTTATCGAGCGAAGTATAAGTTTATATTCTCTTAAGATTTACTCTCAATGTGATCAAAAAGACTCATCGTCATTTAGGAAATGAGAGATAATTGACTTCAAACCATTATATAATATGTATTTTAGTTCCTAGTTTTATTTGAGTTCTAAGTTCTGCGATATGTCATTTTCACAAACAATTGTCGAAGTTAAAATAACCACTCAATGTTGGCAAAAAAGAGAAATAAGAGGGGAAGTTAACGCTGGTAATTATCAATGGTTTTTTCAGTGGTGTTTTCCTCATGGAGAATTAAGAGTTAAGCCAACTCTGGGTCGTAGTTTAATACAAGAGCCTTTGAGCCGTTTTTTGGAGAAGTATGATTATCAATTAGAAGCAGGAGGTGACTATCAATTTTTGTTACGGGCTAAATTGTAAAAAAACCTGTGGAAAAGAAATATTGAACAGACATAATTGAAATGTACAATTAATTTTGTCTCTATGCCTAATTAATCAATCATATTAAACTCTTTTAATGCTGGTATAAAATTACGATTTTCATGACTAGAACGGCTTAATTTGATCAGGACAAATCTTTGAATATCAGTTAGTTTTTGCCATTGGGATAAAGTCAGTTGTAAATCAAATTCTTGAGCTTTTGCCTGAACATTAGCAGGTATCTGTTCTTTATTTAACCATGCTGGATGATCTTCGATCGTCAATTCTTTAGCATATTCACCAGTTTTTTGATGAATTAATTCTTGTAAATCTGTTCTATACTTTTCAATTTCTTCTGAGGTTTTGCAAGAATTTTCTACCAAAGATGCTCTTTCTTCTTGATTAAAATCATGCCAATGATTGAGTTTTAATTTGACTCCACAAGTATCAAGTTTATATCTAACGACCATGGGAATACATCTTAAAGAATCAATAAAATCCTGTTCAAAAGCGAAAAAAGTAGTCATGATTAAATCTTTTATTCATTTGCGATCGATTTTAGTGAACTATTTTAGCTTATCGATCTAATTCTCAAAATCATCAAAACAACATAATTAAAAATAAGAGTTGCCAAACTATAATCTACTGTAGAATAAATAGACTATTATCTTCTCAGTTATATTTATTTAATTTGCTATTCAATGGTACAGCTAGATCATAAACAAAATATACGCATCTGCGGTATTAATCTAAATCACTGGTATGTAGTGGCGAGTAGTTCAGAAGTGAAAAACGAACCAGTTGCGATCGAATTATGGTATGAAAAAATTGTTTTATTTAGAGATAGCCAAGGAATAGTTAAAGCATTAGACGATCGATGTCCTCATCGTCAGGTAAAATTGAGTGAGGGGAAAATAGTCGAAAATAATATTGAATGTGCCTATCATGGATGGCGTTTTAATGAGCAAGGAGAATGCTCTTTTGTCCCTTACTTACAGGAAAAGCAAAAATTACCAAACTGTAAATTAAAAACTTATCCTGTTCAAGAATTAGACGGTTTTATCTGGTTATTCTCTGGTGAAGAAGATAGTGAGAATATTAAGCCCATGGGTTTACCAGAGTGGGATCATCTAAATTATATCGGTAGTATGGCAACAATTGATTGTCCAGCACATTTTTCCTACCTGATTGAAAATTTAATGGATATGTACCATGGACATTTGCACGATAATTATCAAGCATGGGCACAAGCCTCATTAAAAGAAATTAGCAATGATAGTCAATCTGTGGATGTTTTATACGAAGCTCAAAGTTATTATCGTATTGATAAAATTTGGTCGATTTCTCAATTGTTTTTTCCCGCTTTAAGAAAATTACATCCCGAACCTTTAACCGTTACTTATGATTATCCTCACTGGCGTTCAACTCTAGGAAAAGATTTTAAAATTTATTGTCTTTTCTGCCCTATAAATGAAACAGAAACTAAAGCTTATTTAGTTCACTTCACTTCCTTACAAGCATTTTGGCGTTTACATAAATTACCTGTTTGGTTTCGTCGTTTGATCAAAAATAGCGTGTTTGGAGCCGCAAATGGATTATTAAAAGGCTTGATAGAACAAGATATTGCCATGATCAAACAAGAGCAAGAAGCCTTTGAAACTAATTCTTCTAGACGTAATTATGAGCTTAACCCAGCGATCGCTAAAGTGCAAGAGTTGATCCAAACTCAGTTGTACAAATCAGGAAAATAATATTTTTACCTTTTTTTCCTCTCAATAAAATCGGTAACCGAAATGCGTCTTAGCTTATAGTAGAGAATGAGTTGATTAGGGCATTAATTATTTCTAAAAGTATTGCTATGTCGAGACTTTAGCCTTTGTTTTTTGTCCTTTGCCCTTTGTCCTTCACGATAATACGAATAAATTTTATCTTGAAATAAGATGAGTTCGAGCTTCTGGGTTTTATTATATAATGGGAGGTTTGTATGGCTTTATTGGTCGATCGAAGACAATAGTATATTTATATTGGTATAACAAATTATTATGAGAACTAATTATTGTGGTGATTTACGCCTCGAACATTTAGATAAAATTGTAACTCTTTATGGTTGGGTCGATCGTCGTAGAGATCATGGCGGTGTAATTTTTATTGATTTACGCGATCGCTGCGGTATAGTACAAATAGTTAGCGATCCTCAACGTACCGCTGAATCTTACCCTCAAGCAGATAATCTCAGAAGTGAATATGTAGTTAGAATTACAGGTACAGTTTCTCAACGTCCTCCCGAATCTCTCAACCCCAAATTACCCACAGGAGAAATCGAGATTTATGCGGGTGAAATAGAAATAGTTAATGCTGTTACTAAGTCCTTGCCATTCCAAATTTCCAGCTTAGAAGAAGAAAATGTTAGGGAAGACTTAAGACTTAAATATCGTTACCTCGACTTGAGAAGAGAAAGAATGAGCAGTAACATTCAACTGCGTCATCAGGTAGTCAAAGCCATGCGACGTTTTCTCGAAGATGAATATAATTTTTTAGAAGTAGAAACCCCAATCTTAACCCGCTCAACTCCAGAAGGGGCAAGAGATTATCTCGTACCTTCAAGGGTAAATGAAGGACAGTGGTACGCTTTACCTCAATCACCTCAGTTATTCAAACAACTATTGATGGTATCAGGTTGCGATCGCTATTATCAAATTGCTCGTTGTTTCCGTGACGAAGATTTGAGGGCAGACAGACAACCTGAATTTACTCAGCTAGATATAGAAATGAGCTTCCTTTCCGAAGACGAAATCATTGAGTTAAATGAAGGGTTAGTAGCTCATATCTTCAAACAAGTCAAAAATATTGATTTACCTCGTCCTTTCCCCCGCTTAACGTATGCAGAGGCGATGGATAAGTATGGTAGCGATCGTCCTGACACTCGTTTTGCCTTAGAATTAGTCGACGTGTCCGAAATTCTTCAAGATTCAGGATTTAAAGTATTTTCTGGAGCAGTGAAAAACGGCGGTGTCATCAAAGTTTTACCTATCCCTGAAGGAAACGACAAAATACCGAACGTGAGAATTAAGCCCAAAGGAGACTTATTTAACGAAGCAACTATTGCAGGGGCAAAAGGTATTGCTTACGTTCGAGTACGAGAAAATGGTGAAATCAATACTATTGGGGCAATTAAAGACAATCTAACCCCGGAACAAAAAGAAGCTTTACTAACTAAAACAGGTGCAAAACCCGGACATTTGTTATTATTTGGAGCAGGAGATACTGATACAGTCAACAAGTCCCTCGATCGCTTACGCTTAGTAATAGGTAAAGAATTAGGCTTAATTGACGAAAACAAACTTAATTTCGTTTGGGTAACCCAGTTTCCGATGTTCGAGTGGAATGAAGATGAAAAACGTTTAGAAGCCTTACACCATCCTTTCACCGCTCCTAATCCTGAAGATTTAGACGATTTGTCTAAAGCTAGAGCCTTAGCTTATGACTTAGTTTTAAATGGAGTCGAAATTGGCGGTGGTAGTTTAAGGATTTATCAAAGAGAAGTACAAGAAAAAGTTTTTGCCACTATTGGCTTATCCGACGAAGAAGCAAAAAATAAATTTGGCTTTTTACTCGAAGCTTTTGAATATGGTACTCCTCCCCATGGTGGTATTGCTTACGGTTTAGACAGGTTAGTTATGTTAATGGCAAAAGAAAACTCGATTCGAGATGTGATTGCTTTTCCTAAAACTCAACAAGCTAGTTGTTTACTAACAGAAGCACCAGCAGGAGTGGATAATAAACAGTTAAAAGAGTTACATGTTGCTTCGACTTTCAAACCCAAGAAAAAATCTGAAGAGTAAAGAAAAAACTTCAAGCTTTAACCCTTTGTAGAAGTTATCCTTAATTTTCAATCATCATTGAGAGGAGGTTTGAAAACTCTGGCTCACTAATCAAAATACCTCCTAGCCCGTGATTTTGAGATTGAAAGAGAACAAAGTACCCCAAGGTTGGGGGGTTTAGGGGGCAAAAATACAACATCTGAAAGTGAATCGAGTTCATAAAAGTTTTTTGGAGTTTCTGTACTGATTTTCAAGTTTCATTGTCACAAATAACCGATGTTATAAAAAATGATTACATATTCGGTCATAATTCCCATTTATAACGAAGAAGAAAACTTGCCAGAACTTTATAACCGCTTGGTGCAGGTTATAAATCCCTGTTCTCGCACTTCAGTATGTAGTATCAAAGGTGATAACAGATGAGAGA
>JAALKG010000184.1 GCA_011088145.1 Cyanobacteria bacterium MH1_Bin12
ACCTCTAGATTTCTTAGGAATCCCGCGTCTCCGACGCTGGGAGGATGTCAATTAGAATACTAGCTAATACAGAGGATACAAAATGTTAATTTCTGATTTTAAACATGGTTTATTCAAATATGAAGTCAAAGACTATTATGCTATTTTGGGAGTACCAATTTCTGCCACTCCCAAGGAAATGCGAACTCAATATATGAAGTTGGCTTATAAACTTCACCCTGATACAAACTTAACTAACAAGGAGCAAAAAGCTCGTACCAGTGAAATACTTTCGAAGGTAGTTAATCCCGCCTATAAAAATTTATATAAACAAAATTTACGTAAAGAATGCGAGTTAATCATGTCAGATATTGGGCATCGATTAGCTCCTGAAATGAATAAAGTTACTGTCAGTAGTGACGCTGCTCAAAAACTTTTAGTAGAAGACGATCGTCGATTAAAACAAATATATCAAGAAACCGTCGAAAAAATCAGTAAAGATCTATATCAGGATTTTAGTAAAATTCCCATAAAGGTGGGCTTATTAAGTGAATTAAATTTGATTTATTTAGTAAGACAAACACAAGCTGAATTACGCAAAGTGACAGGAGGAACTTATGGTTCTGCTCCGATCATGTCTTCTGAAGGTGTTATTAATAAAGCGACTCAGACTGGTGCATCCACACAAAGTTCATCGAAAAAAACATCAAATACACAATCTTCCTCCACAGAACAAGAGTCTGAGAAAAAGCCTCTTAGTCGCCTAGATCAATTAATTATCAGTGCTAATCGGTATATCGATACAGACAACTATGAACCTGCCGTTTTTGATTTGAGAGAGGCGGTAAAATTAGAGCCCAATAATGCGATGGTTCATGCTTTACTCGGTTTAGTCTATCTTGAACAAAGCAATATCACTTATGCTCGTATTCATATCAATAAAGCCGTAAGTCTCGACAGCAAAAATATTAAAGCTCAAGATATGAAAGAAAGACTCACCCAGATTGAACGTAAACAGAAAAAATCAAGTCAAGGAAAAACAGTTAAAGATAAAAAAGGAAAAGAGAAAAAAGAGGCACCGAAAATTTTTGGTATTCCTTTATGGTAGTATTAACGGTGATTTATCATGGTCAACCAATTCAGTTAATTATTGTTAAAATATGATTCATCAAGCGCCAGCAGGAGCAAGAGATTTATTGCCATTAGAAGTGGCTCAGAAAAGTTGGATTAATGATCGCTTACAAGAAGTTTTTCAACATTGGGGATATAAAAGAATTGTCACTTCTAGCATTGAATGGGTTGATACATTAACTGCTGGTGGTGTAATTGATCCTTCTACCATTATCGAATTAAAAAATATTGGTTCAGGAAGATTAGGTTTACGTCCTGAATTGACTGCATCTATAGGTAGAGCCGCAGTTAATAGATTTAGTAACAAAACAATTCAAAGACTTTGCTATCGAGCTAATGTCTTTCGTAATCCTTCAGCAAATCATTATGGTCGGCAGTTGGAATATTATCAAGCAGGTGTAGAGTTATTATTTGCTGGCGGTGTTTTGGCTGATGCCGAAATAATCTTACTTTTAGCTGATTGTATTGATTGTTTAGGAGTGGAATCTTGGCAACTGCTTTTAGGTGATGCCAGTTTAACTCGTTCAATTGTGAGTATTTTTCCCACAGATTTACAAGAAACTATTCTCAATTGTATTGCTAATTTAGACCGAGTAACTCTTGATGGTTTAGATTTAGAGGCGGATTTAAAAAATAAAGCATTAAAACTATTTGATTTAAGAGGTAATCCTTTAGAAGTTTTAGCTCAAGTTGATGAATTTAATTTAGATATCGATGCTCAGAAAATTGTTCATCATTTAAAATCAGTGATTGAGTTAGTTAATCATACCAGCGATAATCAATTACCTTTAATTTTAGATTTGAGTTTGGTACAAACTTTTGATTACTATACAGGTATTGTTTTTGAAGTAATTAGTTCGATCGATAATAAAGCATATATTCTTGGTCAAGGTGGACGTTATAATAAATTGTTAGAAATATATCATCCTCAGAATGAATCATCCGCAGGTATTGGTTTTTGTTTCAATATTGAAGATTTACATAGTTGTTTGTTGAACAATCCCAATGTACCTAATTCTATTCCTCCTAGCGATTGGTTAGTCGCTCCTAAAACTGTATCTGCTGCTCAAGCTGCTTTTAAATATGCTCAAAATCTTAGAGATACCCAAGATAATCTGAGAGTAGAGTTAAATTTACAGACACAAAGTTCTTCAGAAGTTAAAGAGTATGCTCAAAGTGAGGGTATTAAATATTTGGTTTGGATAGACGAATCAGGTAACGACACCATTGAACAATTAACTTAAATATTTGCCGATATTACCCTATTCCCTTTGTGAAAGTATTTTTTTTATACAACTTGTTTAGGATTCCCACGGTTTTTTTAGGCATAATAACTATCAAATATTAACTATCAACTATCAACTACCATCGTGTCTAAATTGTCAGTCGAACTAAATCGTTATTTTTTTGAAGAACAAAGAGAAGAAACAGTTACTTTAAAAGATATTTTAACTTTAGCTGGAGAGAGAATATTTGGATTTTTATTGCTCATTATTTCTCTTCCTTCGGCTTTACCGATACCTGCACCGGGTTATTCGGCTCCCTTTGGCTTTCTTATTTTTTTATTGGCAATGCAATTAATCTTTGGGGTGACAACTCCTTGGTTGCCCAGTAAAATGATGAATGGTTCGATGAAGATTGATACTGCTCGTAAGTTTGTCAAAATGGGTTTGCCTTGGGTACAAAAAATTGAGGCTGTTACCAAACCTCGTTTAACCTATATTTGCAGTGGTGTGATAGGCAAACTAATCATCGGTTTAATGATTGCCTTAATGGGTATTTCCATGATGATCATAATTCCTGGTACTAATACTTTACCTGCGATCGGTGTTTTTGTGACAGCTTTTGGCTTACAAGAAGACGATGGTTTTATTGTTTTGGCTGGCTTAGTAATCTGTTTTTTTGCGGCAGCAGTTACGATTTCCATAATTATGGCTGTTATCTGGGGCGGTTCAAGTCTGATAGATATAATTAAGGAATTTATTAAGACCAATTTGTAACAGATTATAAGCTCGGGTGCTGTAAATTTATCGTTTAGATTGCACAGGATAAGGGAATTGCTCGCAAGGGTAGGTTTTTGACAAATTAGTTGGGATCAAACATTTTATAATATAGCAAAGGACAAAGGTTAAAATCTTGACATAGCAATACTTTTAGAAATCATCAATGTCTTAATAAACCCGTTCTCTACTATATAAATTAAGCCAGAGTTTATCTGTGTTCCTTGAGAAGACCCACGGCTATGCCCATGGGATGAATCA
>JAALKG010000185.1 GCA_011088145.1 Cyanobacteria bacterium MH1_Bin12
AACTGGGAATTAGTTTTTTACAAGTTTACTGTTTTATTTAATCCTCATTCCTAAGGGTGTACCTCAACCGATAACTATTTATAAGATAGTGGGGGTGGAGGGTAAATATTCTTTACTTTTGCCTGAAATAGAAGAAAAATGTGTCAGTTTAAATCAACCGTTTCAGATTAAATATTCTCTGTTAAATGAAAAGGATATCAGTGAGGAAATTTATGATGCCACAGTTACAGATATTATTATTAAAGGTGTAGAAAAGGGTGCTTATATTTATTTAAATGACGATCGATTAATATTGCCAGAACCCTTGAAAAATTTAAAATTAAGTTTAGTGAATTATCCTGATTCTGAAGATTTATATGGTAAGGTAATCTCGATCGATTCTGAAAATAAAAGATTCAAACTTTACTTTACTCATCTTCCTTTAGCCACAGAAAATATAATTATTAAAATGAAACAGGGTCATGCTTAAGACGATCAATGAACCTTTATACGATAATAAATTAGATTATCTCAAAAAAGCGATCATCAAAATAATAAAAGTTAAAAGGGCAAAGTTCCAAGAATATAATTAAACTATTATTTATGAATCATTATTTTTCTTCTCAATACGATATCTAATCGAGTTCGCATGAGAAGGTAATCCTTCGGCTGTCGCTAAATCAATAATCGCTTGAGACACTTTATCTAAAGCTGGGGAATTATATTCAATGATACTAGAATATTTCATAAAAGTTTCCACCCCTAAAGCCGAAGCATAACGAGCAGCACCAGAAGTGGGTAAAGTATGATTAGGCCCTGCTAAATAGTCCCCCACTGCTTCAGGTGATGAACTACCGAAGAAGATAGCACCTGCATGACGTATATGTTCAACTAAGTCCCAAGGAGATTCGATTTCTAACTCCAAATGTTCAGGAGCAAATAGATTCGATAATTGGGCTGCTTGGGTGAGGTCTTCAGCTATGATAATTACACCATAATGAGCGATCGACTTTTCAGTTAAAATTCGACGAGGATGATTTTCTAGTTGACGGGAGACTTCTGTTTGAACTTGAGAGGCTAATTCATTACTATCAGTAATCAAAATAGAAGCTGCCATGGGATCATGTTCTGCTTGTGCGAGTAAATCGACAGCGACATGAACAGGATTGGCGTTTTTATCGGCAATAATCAACACTTCGCTAGGCCCTGCTAACGAATCAATTCCCACTTGCCCATACACCTCTTTTTTCGCTAGAGTTACATAAATATTACCTGGCCCTGTGATGACATCAACTTGAGGAATAGTTTGAGTACCGTAAGCCAATGCCGCAACGGCTTGAGCTCCACCAACACGATAAATTTCTGTTACTCCCGCTTCACTAGCAGAAACTAAAACCGCAGGATTGATTTTACCATCTTGACTAGGAGGTGTCACCATGACCATTCTGGGAACTTGGGCAACTTTCGCTGGTATCGCATTCATTAAGACGGTACTCGGATAAGAGGCTCTACCTCCGGGGACATATAAGCCCGCTCTATCCACAGGGGTATAGCGTTTTCCTAAAACAACATTTTCTTCGGTAAACTGTACCCACGATTTGGGGACTCTTTGTTGATGAAAAGCTTCAATTTTTTTTGCGGCTAGTTGAATGGCTTTGAGTAAATCAGGGGATATCTGTTGATAAGCCGCATCAATTTCTGAACCACTTACCTTTAATTTATTAAGAGGGATAACTTGTCCATCAAATTTTTCTGTGTATTCAAATAAAGCCTCATCGCCTCTTTTTCTAACTGTAGTAATAATGTCTTTGACAGTAGCAAATTGCTGTTCTATATTTTCGTTATAAGTACGGTCACTAATTCTCTGTAGTTCCTGTTGTGCTTCGGTTATGTCTCTAATTATTCGCAACATCTAGATTTCATCGGGCTAAATAAATCTTAAACTCATTCTCCTATCATAGCAGTGTTAAGAAAGTGTTTGGGGGCGAT
Source organism: Cyanobacteria bacterium MH1_Bin12 (assembly GCA_011088145.1). Lineage (GTDB taxonomy): Bacteria > Cyanobacteriota > Cyanobacteriia > Cyanobacteriales > Cyanobacteriaceae > JAALKG01. The sequence continues at coordinate 1,969 of JAALKG010000185.1, forward strand.
CAAGAAAATTTGGACTCGCAAAACAGATTAGGATCAAATTCTTGTGTTAAAAGTATAGTCGTTAGCAGTCACACAGTTTTACTTTGAATTATTATCATCATGATAATTTGAGCGATCGCCTACCAATAAAATACTCAATTTTTCTCAATTATAAGTACTCTTATGGCAAAAATAATGGACTATGCATTTGCCCTGTAAAAATAGTTATCTATTGGATTAAAATTATCTAAAAATTGTCCTTAACCTTAATTTTTGTTAATAATAAATACTTAATCTGACAAGGTAAATTACAATTGTAGGTAAATGTAAATTCGTAAATTTAAATTTGTTTTAGTCCATCGAAAGTTTTTGCGAGCTTACGAAAAAAACTGCTCTGACGGTTTTTTTGTTTAAGTTTTCGGAGTTTGATTCATATAAATGCAAATGAAGCGCTAGTTCGGCTGATTTAGGTGAAAAAAACTAAATTTTCAACTCATGCTTAAGAAAACACTAAACGTCTGATGTAAATTAAAAACGACCTTTATTCTATAAGGATTTGAGAGATAGCTAAAAAGTGTTAATCTCGAATAATTAACCAAATGACAAGGGTTTCAAGAATTAATATACATTAAACGTACACTAAATAATTAAACAACAAGGAAAACAGATTATGACACATGTTGTTAGCGATGCTTGTACAGATTGCAAATACACCAATTGCGTAGAAGTCTGCCCTGTCGACTGCTTTTATCACGTTGACTTAAGTGATGCCCAAATACAACAAATTATTCAAATCAACCAACAATTCCAAAAACCTCTAGCCCAGCGTAAAGCATTGGCAAAACAAACCGCCAGCAAATTACATCAATCGGATCAATCATTGAAATCGAAAGCTGTTAGAATGCAAAAGCAGGAATTATGTCGAGCAACGAAACAAGTTGAGCAAGTGTTAGATCAAAAACGTCTTGCCATTCGTGAGACTTTAACTCCACAACAGCAATCCACAGTTGCTCAAGTCATGGCAAATCGTCGTAATAGCGATCATTTTCTTTCGGTTTGGATGCCAGATTCTAAAATGGCAGTTGTTCTTTAATGGAACCGCATTGAGCGTTGCTAATTTAAAATATACAATTAATAGTGATATGGTTCGTAGCTATAATTTAAGCTCTCAGCTTTCTTGAGATCTCGAATTCGGATAAATCAAGATTAATATCAGATCATTTTTCCTTAGTTAAAATTGCCTCTATTGTGGCTAAACGAACCTCGTCAATAAAAGTATTTTGGTTGCTGACAACGATCGCAACTATTCGATTTTGTTTTAATAATTAAATAATATTCAGGACTTACGCAAACAAAAAGAAAAAATAAGAACATAGCCCTTATTTATTA
>JAALKG010000186.1 GCA_011088145.1 Cyanobacteria bacterium MH1_Bin12
CCGTCTTTTTGTCCCTGCTCCCCCGGTTCCCCCGGCCCATACCCTATTCGCCATGTCCTTCTCGTCAATCGTCTGCTTTTCTGTGTTCTGTAAATTAGAATCTGCTACCCATCCCGCTGTCGCTCCTCCTCCTAGTCTCTCCATTGACTTTGCTTCTTTTGCTGATATTGTAGTCGATCGAGATGGTGTAGTACGTCGTAATTTATTTTATGTTGATCCTCAACAAAGCAGATGTCCCACTCCTTATTCTCTAGGATTGCAACTAACGATCAATTATTTGTTTGCCGAAGGTATTGAACCGCAAATCACTGAGGATGGTTTGCTACAACTAGGGGAAACTACTCTCAAACCCATTGACAAAAATATGGGTGCCTATCAAAGTGTCGATGCTAATGGTTATCAACTTATGCTTGATTATCGACGAGGTAAACAACCCACAAATATAGTTACTTTAAATGAGGTTTTACAAGGAAAAGTCAGTCCAGATTTGATCACTAATAAATTAGTTTTGTTAGGCGTTTCTGCACCTAGTTTAAAAGATGTTTTTTATACGCCTTATACTAACGAAAAAGGAGATTTAGCCTTGATGCCGGGAGTTGTGGTACATGCTCAAATGGCAAGTCAACTACTCTCTAGTGCAATCGATGGACAACCTCTAATCTGGAGCTGGTCTGAGTTTGGAGAAATTGGTTGGATTTATTTGTGGGGACTGTTGGGTAGTGTTTCGGTAATTTTTCTAGTACGCCCTTTAATGATGGTTGGAGTGCAAGTTTTGGGAGTGGGAATCATTATTGCCACGGGTGTGATGATGTTTTCAGTGTCAGGATGGATACCAATTGTAGCTCCTATTATAGCTTTTGCTGGTGGTGCGATCGCTTTACTTATTTATAATGGTTATGAAGCAAAACAAGAGCAGTTAGTGATTAAAAAACAGGCAGAAGAACAAGAAAAATCCATTGCCATGCTCAAAATGCTTTTAGATATGCAATCTAATGTTGATGATCCTTCTTCGATGACAAGTTATGAAAAGGGTGCAGTGATTGTTAATCGTTATGAAATAGTGAAAGCATTAGGTAAAGGTAGTTTTGGTAGTACTTATTTATCCAGAGATTTACAACGTCCAGGTAAACCTTATTGTGTGATAAAGCGACTTACTCCTTCTTCTCAAGATCCGAAATTTCTCAGAATTGTACAAAGATTATTTAAAACAGAAGCCAATATTTTAGAAAAAGTTGGTCAACATAAGCGGATACCGCAGCTTCTGGCTTATATAGAAGAGGATGGACAATTTTTCTTAATTCAAGAATATATTGAGGGTAAAACTTTGATGAAAGAATTAAGAGACAAGAAAAGATATAGCGAATCAGAAGTATTGAGTTTGATTGAACAGATCATGTCTATTTTGAATTTTATTGAAGAATATAATCTCATTCATCGAGACATTAAACCTGATAATATTATTCGTCGTAATAGAGATAATGCGATCGTCTTAATTGATTTTGGGGCAGTCAAACAAATTAATTATCGTCGGCAAGAAAACAATAAAACAGTCATTATTGGTAATCAAGGTTATGCGGCACCTGAGCAATTAGCAGGGCAACCTGTAATGGCAAGTGACATTTACGCCACAGGAATGTTAGCGATTCATTGCTTAACAGGAATTTATCCCGCTAAATTATCCAAACATGGCAAAACAGGCGATGTTGTTTGGAACTCTTCTGATTATGTTAGTACTGCCACAGCTAGTATTATCAGAAAAATGGCACATTATCATTTTAGCGATCGATATCAAAATGCAGCACAAGTATTAAGAGATTTACGTAAATTAAAAAATAAAATTAAGCTACTCAAGCAACAAAAAAAAGGAACTTCTCATAAAGCATAATCATCAAAAATCAACTGAACTCTAACGGAGTTACCAATAATAAATATACCATTTAAGTTTTTGAGATATTTGGCTATTAGATTTTGACAATGTCTTAAACTGTGACTTTATGTTGACGCAAATTTCTAACCACTATAATGTTTTAAAAACCAACCAATGACGATGCCAATACCCCCGAAACGAACAGCTTGCCAAAAAGGTTCAAGTAAACTAGTCCAATTAAACAATTCACTTTCCAAACGCATTTCGATTTCAGTTAGTTCTTTTTCAATATAATTTAATTCACTTTTAAGAGAATCTGGAAGATTATTATTCTTCAATTGTTCATTTATTTCAACTTTACGTTTTGTTAATTCTTCTTTTTTAACCGAATCAACTTTAATTTGTTGATAGCGTTCTTTGACTTTTCCCAAAGATGCTTCTAAATTAATGATCTGTTCTTCAATATTAATTTCTGTTGTGGATTCAGGGGAATTTTGATCGTCAGACATCTTACAATAAAAACAAAACAATGTACCCAATTATAATAATATGAATTCTCAATCCCAGTTAAATTCGCAAACAGAAAAGTTAAATGACATCGAACTAGCGAAGTTACTAGCTCAAAGAGTAACAATTAGTAGTTATGACTGGCATAAATTAAAAAATAATCGTCAAGCACAAGCCGCACAACAGTTAGCATCGAGTTTAGTTTATTTACTCAATGGGGAAACAGAAGAAGCCTTACAACGAATTAACCAAGCACAAGGTTGGTTGAATCATACTATTAACCCTCTACCTTGTCCTTCTCATGGACATAAACACATAAGTCGAGAAGAAATTGATAAATCATGAATTTGTTTGTAAAGTTTAACTTGTGTTCCTTCATGATTCCATCTAACTTGATCAAATATTTGATTTAAAATACATAAACCCCTGCCATTTTCTGCCTCTTCAGGGGGTAGTTCAAATTCATCCAAGGGACAACTAGATTCTTGAACAAAACCTTCACCTTGATCACATACTATCCAAGAATAAGCATCATGGTAATAACAAAATTTGACTTCTACAGTTTTACAAGGATCAAGTTGATTGCCATGTTTAGCTGCATTTACTAGAGCTTCCTGAAGTCCTAATCTAATTTCTGGATGAAATGGCTTTGGTACTCGATGTAAAAGTAAATCGAGTATGGGAGAAAGATATAAAGTAGAAGCAAAACTAACTGTTTTCCAATTACCAAGATTAAGGGGTAATGAAATTGAGATCATTGAATTAACTCCCGATGATTAATCATTTAACACATAAAACTCATGGATACTTTTCCACTTAACATTTACTCTTCGAGAAACTTTTCGGTTAATCTTTAGAGGTTTGATGTTTTGATGAATCAACGCACTCTCATTGACATCCTCCCAGCGTCGGAGACGCGGGATTCCTAAGAAATCTAGAGGT
>JAALKG010000030.1 GCA_011088145.1 Cyanobacteria bacterium MH1_Bin12
CAGAGAAAGTGTATGAAATTACTTCAAGCTATTTTTGACAAAATCAACACCCTAGGTTTATGGTGATTGTTATGCTGCGGATACTGAAATATACGAAAAAGTTGAAGATAAAATTAAAGAATCTCTCAACTCTTTAGAAGATATAGAAATTAATACTGTTACTAATGAATTAAGTGGAATAAAAAATGTTGATCCTCTAAACATCACGTATTTAAGAGTAAGAGGAATGTGGATAATTGAAAATCCGACTAAAGTTTATAATTATGTCTATGATTATGACAAAAAAGCAAAATTTCAGTTAATTGTTTTAATGAGAAAAAATAAATATAATGATTTTCCTAAAAGCGATCGCACAATGGTTGAAAAATTAGATAATTTAGACATCAAAGATCTCAAAATTAAAAATCCTAATAATCCCGCTAATTTAATAGACGTAAAATTAATAGTTTTTAAGGTGGTATAAGTGATGAAAATAGTATCTTTGTTTGCTGGAGCAGGAGGTCTTGACAAAGGCTTTGAAGCCGCTGGATTTAAAAATTTTTGGGCGAATGAGTATGACAAAGATATTTGGCAAACATTTGAAACTAATTTCCCTAAAACTATACTCGACAGACGTTCAATTGTTAATGTACCTTCTTCAGAAATACCTGAATGTGATGGTATTATTGGTGGTCCTCCATGTCAAAGTTGGAGCGAAGCAGGAAGCCTAAGAGGGATTAACGATAAAAGAGGTAAGTTGTTCTTTGAATTTATTAGAATTTTACGGGATAAACAACCTAAATTCTTTCTGGCTGAAAATGTTTCGGGAATGTTAGCAAAAAGACATGGAGAAGCATTAAATTACATCAAACAATTATTTACTGATAGCGGATATAATCTATCTTTTTCCTTATTAAATGCTGTTAATTATGGTGTTCCTCAAGATAGAAAAAGGGTCTTTTTTATTGGAATTAGAAAAGATTTAGATTATTTTTTTGAGTTTCCTAAACCTTTAAAAAATAAACACTTTTTAAAAGATATAATTTTCGATATCCAAGATACTGTTTTACCTGCCCAAGGGAAAAATTATAGCAATGGAGATAAATGTGCGATCGCAAATCATGAGTATATGACAGGGAGTTTTTCCAGTATTTATATGTCACGTAACAGAGTAAGAAGTTGGGATGAACCCTCATTTACAATTCAAGCGGGAGGCAGACATGCACCGATTCATACACAAGCTCCCAAAATGAAATTTATTGAGCAAGACAAAAGAATATTTGTACCTGGAAAAGAGCATTTATATAGAAGATTAAGTATTCGAGAATGTGCCAGAATTCAAACATTTCCTGATAGTCATGTTTTTTCTTATAGTAATTTAATGGCAGGATATAAAATGGTGGGGAATGCCGTTCCTTGTAATTTGGCATACTGTTTAGCAAGATCAATACAACAACAATTCCAAACAGTTAAAAAATTAGAAAATGAAAAGTTACATAATCGCAAATTATCAACAAAAATTTTATCCCATTAATGACAATAAAAAGTGGATTATTATAAATTAATCTCAAGAGAATAATAGCTACAAATCTAAACTGTTAAGTTGATCAATTTTTTGCCTAAAATAGTCTTGTTTGTATTCTAATTCATTAGCGATCGCTAATGCCTTGCGGAAAGAATTTAAAGCCTGACCATAATCCTGTTTTTGACTATAAATAGTACCAATAAAATCGTAGGTATTCATTAAGCCATAAAAATCATAAGAATTTTTTTCAATTTTAATTAACTCTTGATAAATTTTTAAAGCAGAATCTAATTCCTGATACTGTTGATATAATTTTCCTAATTGTTTTAAAGCATCTCCTGCGATCGCATATTGTTCTAAAGACAAAGCCAAGGTAAAAGCATCCTGATAATACTTACTAGCAGACTCGGCATTATCTAATGCTTTATAATCATTACCAATAGAAATTTTTAATCGTGATAAAGCAGACAAATTATTATTTTTTTGATAATTTTGAGCTAAATCTTCCTTATATTCAACGGAATTTTTAGGATTAACTAATGCCTGACTAATTGGGGCTAATTTTTGTAAGTAACGACTTTCCAATAAATAATCTTGATTATTACGAGCAGTTTCTAACAACTGTTTATAAATTGGTTCAGCTTGATAATAATCGAATTTAGCTAAGTACAATTCCCCTAATTTATCGAGGGTTTCTGTAATAAGAATAGCATCGTCGTTTTCCCTTACTAAAGATAAATTTTGTGTGTGTAATGCGATCGATTTATCTAAATAATGTATACTATCATAAGCCTTAATAAATTGAGGTAAAAATTCTTTTTTAATCTCATTTTTATTACTATTTTGACTTTCTAAAACAAGTAATCTTTCCTGTAAGAAACTAAGATCTTCGCGTCTTCTTTTGTCCCATGCGATCGTACCTACTTTACTAATTATTTCTAACTCCGAATCCAGATCTAAAAAACGACTTAGATTAATTGCTTCATACCAAAAATCCAAAGCTTGATCCTCATTTCCAGAGGATAACGCTCCCATTGCCATTTGATCTAAATCGATTATTTTCGCTTCGATTGTTTCCTTTTCTCGGATAGTTAAATTTCTTCTTACCGCAGGAACTAATTCGTGACTAAAATTAGTTGTTAGAGGATTAACATTCTCACTTTCTTGAGCAAAACTAATTTTAATTTGACAAGAAAAAACTAGACAAATAGCTAGTAATAAACTATTAAATTTTTTAGACTTTAAAAATATCATTTATGATTCAAAATAATGATGTATCAGAACTAAATAAAAGCGATGACTAACGAGGCAGACAAAACTATTTGTAAATTTTTATAAAAAATAAAAGCACATTATAACAACATAACAGTCAAGATTTCATAAAACCTCTGTATTTGCTGAGGGAATCTTGAGTTTTGATACAAAATATCACTATTATCGTTGATCTTAACAAATCCAGTTAATAATAATGGTAATATTGCTATGGCAATTTATCATCCCAAAAGCAATCTATTGCGAATTTTACAGTAAAACATATAGTTAATAAATATGGCAAAAGTTCTCGTATCTGATCCCATTGATAAATCAGGGATTAAAATTCTCTCTCAAGTGGCCACAGTAGATGTCAATACAGGATTATCCTCCGAAGAATTAGCAAAAATTATCGGTGAATATGATGCTCTAATGATTCGTTCTGGCACTCAAGTTACCGAAGAAGTCATTGAGGCCGCAACTAAATTAAAAATTATTGGTCGTGCAGGTGTCGGTGTAGATAATATAAATGTCCCCGCTGCTACCCGTAAAGGAATAGTGGTAGTTAACTCTCCAGAAGGAAATACCATTGCAGCAGCAGAACATAGTTTAGCAATGATGCTTTCCCTTTCTCGACATATCCCTTCCGCTAACCAATCAGTGAAAGGGGAAAAATGGGAACGTAAAAAATTCATGGGAACAGAAGTTTATAAAAAAACTTTAGGAGTTGTTGGTTTAGGTAAAATCGGTTCTCACGTTGCTAAAGCCGCTAAAGCAATGGGCATGAAAATTTTAGCTTATGACCCTTTCATTTCTCAAGAAAGAGCAGGTCAATTAGGTTGTACTTTGGTTGATTTAGACCTGATTTTCTCAGAATCAGACTATATTACTCTTCATGTACCCAAAACCAAAGAGACCGCTAATTTAATTAATGCAGAAGCTTTAGCTAAAATGAAGCCTAATGCCCGTATTGTTAACTGTTCACGGGGTGGTATTATTGACGAAGATGCCCTCTATGAAGCCTTAAAAAATGAACAAATTGCGGGTGCTGCTTTAGATGTATTTGCTAGTGAACCTTTAGGGGAATCGAAACTAAGAGAATTAGGTAGTAATGTTATTTTGACTCCTCATTTAGGAGCTTCTACTGCTGAGGCTCAAGTTAATGTAGCTGTTGATGTGGCAGAACAAATTAGGGATGTTATCCTTGGTTTACCTGCCCGTAGTGCTGTTAATATTCCTGGTCTGAGTCCAGATGTCATGGAAAAATTACGTCCTTACATGGCTTTAGCAGAAGTGTTAGGAAATCTGGTTGCTCAATTGGCAGGAGATAGAGTAAAAAGTTTCACCATCAAATTACAAGGTGATTTGGCTGATAGTAATAGTCAACCTTTAGTTGTTGCGGCTATCAAAGGTCTCTTATCTAAAGCTTTAAGAGAAAGAGTGAATTATGTTAATGCTGCGATCGAAGCTAAAGAAAGAGGTATTCACATAATCGAGACCAAAGATGCTAGTATAAAAGACTACACCAATTCTATATATTTAGAAGCCACAGGCACAAAAGGAACTCACACTGTTACAGGTGCATTACTCAATGAAGGTGAAATTCATATCATTGATTTAGATGGTTTCCTTGTTAACGTAGCACCTAATACCTATATGTTATTTACTTTGCATAGAGACATGCCAGGTATTATTGGTAGAATTGGTTCTTTATTAGGTAATTTTAATGTCAACATTGCCAGCATGCAGGTGGGACGTAAAATTGTCCGCGGGGATGCTGTTATGGTGCTAATGATCGATGATCCTTTACCAGACGGTATTTTGGAAGAGATTATCAGTGTTCCCAATGTAACAGATGCTTATACTGTAAATCTTTCACTAGATAATTATTAATAGTTAATAGTTAGTAAACTCTTGACGGATAAAGGAATTGGGAATTAAGAATAAATATATTAGTTCCCAGTTCCCAATTCATAAGTTCTCTAAAATGTACTTAAAATATTACTAATTCATGATTACTCGTTGGTGGGAAATAAAAGTTAATTACATTGTTGAACTAGAAGACACAATTTTTTGGCGTTTACAAGAATTTGGCTGTCAAGGTACAGCTTTAATGGAAGAACAGAGTGTTTTATGTCTAAAAGGTTATGTCCCTGCTTCAACCAAAGAAAATATGGATTTAGCCGCCCTTTCTTTATTATTAAAACAAGATTTTACCTTAGCTAATTTTGCAGCCCCTTCTATTTCATGGCAATTAATTGATGATGAAGATTGGGCTAGTAGTTGGAAAGATCATTGGGAACCTATCACTATTGGCGATTGCTTTATGGTCTATCCTGCATGGATTAAAGTTCCTGATGGTTTAGATAAACTAATAATTCGTCTTGACCCTGGCTCTGCTTTTGGTACTGGTGTTCATGCTACAACTCAATTATGTTTAGAAGCATTAGAAATGAGAATAGACCAACCCCAAAACGATTTAATTTTAGCGGATATTGGTTGTGGTTCAGGAATTTTATCTATTGGTGCAAGGTTTTTGGGTGCCAAGGAAGTTTGGGCAGTGGATGTTGATCCTTTAGCAGTGGAAGCGACTATAGAAAATAGTCGTTTTAATAATGTTGATAATATTAAAATAATGGAAGGAAGTATCACTAAAATAAAATCAACTGCCGATTTTAAATTTGATGGTATTGTCTGTAATATCTTAGCGGAAATTATTAAACCGATTATCCCTGATATGGGAGAAATTATTAAACCTAAAGGTTGGGCTATTTTAAGTGGTATTTTAGTAGAGCAATCCATCGAAGTCTCTACTATCTTAGAACAAAATGGCTGGACGATCGCCGCCCTTTGGAAAAAAGGAGAGTGGTGCTGTATTAATGTGCGACGACAATAAGTAACAATTGACAATTGACAATTGACAATTGACAATAATCTTGAATGAATAATTAAAAGCTTGAAAAAGCGAATTGTTTTCCATTGTGTTTTTCACAACTATCTGAATTTTGATAAATCGACGGACTATTAAAATTCCCCATTGCAAAATTGTAATACCACGCGGTGTGCAACTTAAAACGAAAGAATAGGGCTTTTAAGGTTAATTTGTGTTTATTCAATTTTCAAAACCCTTTAAAATCAATGGTTAAAATTTAGTTGCACATGGCGTAATACCCAATTATTCATTATCAATTATTAATTATTAATTATTCAAAAGATGGCTTTAACTTTATATAATTCCTTAACCAAGCAAGAAGAAGAATTTCAATCTCTACAATCAAATCAAATCAGTATGTATTGCTGTGGGATTACCGCTTATGACTATTGCCATTTAGGTCATGCTCGTACTTGCATCATCTGGGATGTCGTCAGACGTTATTTAACTTGGAGAGGTTATAAAGTTAGGTACATTCAGAATTTTACTGATATTGACGATAAAATCCTCAATCGTGCTAAAAATGAAAATACAACCATGGAAGAAGTGGCACAACGTTTTATTGATGCCTATTTTGAAGATATGGATAATCTAAATGTGCAAAAAGCAGATTCTTATCCCCGTGCAACTTATAGTCTTGATGGGATCAAAAATTTGATTTTGGAGTTAGAACAAAAAGGTTTTGCTTATCAAGCCCAAGGAGACGTTTACTATTCTGTCAACAAATTTAATGATTATGGTAAATTGTCAGGACGTAAATTAGAAGACTTACAAGCTGGTGCTAGTGGTAGAGTTGCCACTGAAGAAAATATTAAGCAGGAATCCTGCGATTTTGCTTTGTGGAAAAGTGCCAAACCCGATGAACCAAGCTTTGAGTCCAAATGGGGAAAAGGTCGTCCTGGTTGGCATATAGAATGTTCAGCCATGGTAAAAGAAGTATTAGGAGAGACGATCGATCTTCATGTGGGCGGTAGTGACTTGATTTTTCCTCACCATGAGAACGAAATTGCTCAGTCAGAAGCTGCTACGGGTAAACCTTTAGCTAACTATTGGTTACATAATGGTATGGTCAAAGTCGAAGGAGAAAAAATGTCTAAATCTCTGGGGAATTTTGTCACTATTCGTGATTTGTTAGCTAAATATGACCCCATGGCGATTCGTCTATTTATTTTACAAGCTAACTATCGTAAACCTCTTGACTTTACCGATTCGGCCATGGAAGCGGCTACTAATGGTTGGCAAACTCTAGTAGATGGTTTACTTTTTGCTAGTAAATATGGTTCCCAGTTAAAATGGTCAACAAACCCCCAGCCTAATTTAATTAAATCAATGATTGACCAGTTTAGTCAAGTTGTCGATCGAGACTTCAATTTTTCTTCGGGTTTAGCGATTTTATTTGATTTAGCCAAAGAATTGCGTAAAGAAGCGAATTTATTGTCCCATGAAGGGAAAACTACTTTGACAGCAGAACAATTACAAACTAAGTGGGAAACACTTGTTCATTTAGCTTCTGTGTTGGGTTTAGAAATTAGTGAAGACAGTTCATCTAGTGATTCAGGAATTAGCGAACAGGAAATAAAATCATTAATAGAACAACGTACTACTGCCCGACTGGCTAAAGATTATGCTCAAAGCGATCGAATTCGTGACTTACTTAAAGAAAAAGGCATTACTTTAATTGATAGCAAAGGTCAGACCAAATGGATTAGGGAAAATTGACAATGGATAATATCTAACTAACAGATAGACTTGAGTCATATATCAAAATCGCTTTTTTCTCAGGTTGATAAAAAGCTATGATAATAGTAATAGTAACTGATACTACTATTATTAAATTACATTAGTATTTTTTTATTCCTATCTGCGATCGATTTTTTCCCATTAATAAGAAGAAAAACTATTACGGCAAAATTGTCATAGCGTAATCATAAAGAATTTTACTTCTGCATTCTTAAATGTTGCTTAATAAATTTACGATAAAAATCACATATTATGAGAGCTAATCTAAAATTAATTAATTTTTATTTATTTATATTAATTGGTTTAGCATACTTAGGAAACTTTTTGAAGTTACCTTTATTTTTCGGAGTTGATTTTCTTTTTGGCAGTATTTTTGTTTGGATAGTAAGTTTTTTTTATGGTGGATTTTGGGGCATTTTCACCGCATTTATTAGTAGTCTTCACACTTATGTTTTGTGGGGACATCCCTTTGCTGTTATTATTTTTACGTTAGAAGCTATTATCGTTAATATTTTCTATCCCAAAAAGAATAAAAATATAGTTTGAGTTGATATTGGCTATTGGTTATTAATTGGCATTCCCTTAGTTTTATGTTTCTATAAAATTATTTTAAATATTTCATTTACTGGGACTATTTTAATCGCTGTTAAACAATCTATTAATGGTATATTCAATGTCATAATTGCCAATTTAACTTTCAATTCATCTTGGCTCAAAAATTTACTGAAAAAAAATCAGAAAAAACTTACTTTACCCTTTGAACAAAGTTTATTTAACTTATTATTAACATTTATTTTTGTTCCTAATTTGATGATTACTATCATTAACGGAAATCAAATTATTAACGAATTAGAAAATCAAATTGTTGGGCAGTTAGAAATAGTTGGTAACGAGTGGCAATCTAATTTCGCAATGTGCGAAGAGAGTCACTTTCGGAGTTTAAATAAAATTAATGTAAATGACGAACAAAATGATGATTTATGATCGTCTCAACTAAATAATTTCGTTGATATTTTTCCTGATATTGAAACTATTCTAATCACCGATAAAACTGGTGATATAATCTCTTTTTTTATTACAGATAAAAGTACTTCAACTACAAATTTGAATAGTATAAACTTTAGTGATACTCAAAAGTTTAAAAAAGCCATAAATACACAAAATGAGCATTTTATTTACATCTCATCTTCAGATAAAAATCACATCGGACTTATTCGAGTTCTTAAAGATAAAAATGGTGATTTTCAAGGTGTGATTGATGCGAAAATATCGACAGAAGCAATAAATAAAATTGTTAATCAACGCCAAAATTACCAAACAGTTCATTTGTTGATTGTTGATCGCAATTATGATGTCGTTGCTGGTGGTAATGATCATACCAGAGAATTTAGCTTTAATAGTGATTATATTGAAAAAAGAAAACTTAACGATACCACGTATCAATATTTTCACATTGAACCAAATAGCCCTCTTTTGAAGATAATGAGAGAGTCTTATTATGTAAAAGAAGTAGAATTGACTCCCGAAATACCTTGGAAGTTACTTATAACTATTCCAATCGAACCTTATATAGAACAGTTGAATGTAAGTTATGTAAAATCACTTTCTCTATTATTAATTGTAACTATTTTTGCTTTTTTATTAGCCGAAAAACTCAGTAAAAAATTTGTTAGACCACTAGAATATTTAGCAGATACAACTTCTAATTTATCTCAAAGAATTTTAGAAAAAAAAGAATTTTCTTGGCAAGAAACTAATGTTAAAGAAATAGAACTGCTTGTAAATAATTATCGATCGATGATTCAAATACTACAAGATAAATTTACCGAAATTAATCAAGCTCGACATAATTTAACCTTACAAGTAGAAGAAAGAACAAAAATACTCAGTTTAGAGATAGAACAAAAAAAAGAAATAGAAAAACTATTAAGAGAAAGAGAAGAAAGATATGAATTAGCAGTTTCAGGTACTAATGATGGTATCTGGGATTGGAACTTGAATAGTAATGAAGTTTATTATTCCCCTGCTTGGATGCGTATTTTTGGTTATGAAAACAATCCCCTGCCTGCCAATATTGAATCATGGTTTCATCGAGTTCATGAAGAGGATTTAGAAGATAACTTACAAGCGATTCACTCCTATGTAAATCAAGAAACTAATTTATATCAAAATATTCACCGCATAAAACACCGCAATGGAAAATACATCTGGGTTTTAGCCAAAGGAAAAATGGATAGAGATGCTCAAGGCAATGCTTACCGCCTAGTGGGTACTATCACTGATATGACAGATAAAATAGAAGTAGAGCAAGAATTACAATTAGCAAAAGAAGAAGCAGAAAAAGCCAATAGGGCAAAAAGTGATTTCTTAGCGACTATGAGTCATGAAATTAGGACTCCCATGAATGCCGTAATTGGTATGACAGGATTGTTGCTAGATACTTCGTTAAATAATGAACAGAAAGAATTTACCGAAATTATTCGTACTAGTGCAGATAGTCTTTTAACCATCATTAATGACATTCTCGATTTTTCCAAAATAGAGTCAGGTAAATTAGAATTAGAATATCAACATTTTTCTTTAATTAGTGTCATCGAAGAGTCTTTAGATTTAGTTGCACCAAAAGCTGGTAACAAGAGTATTGAATTAGCTTATTTTATAGATAACGATATTCCTCGTATTATTAATGGAGATATAACTCGACTAAGGCAAGTTTTGGTTAATTTATTGAGCAATGCAATTAAATTTACCCAAAGTGGAGAAGTAATTATATCCGTTGCTATTGAAAATACAGTTCCCTTGGAAGAATATATAAATCAATATGAATTGATTTTAACGGTCAAAGATACAGGTATTGGTATTCCCGCAGATAGAATGGATAGATTATTTAAAGCTTTTTCTCAAATTGATGCCTCTACAACCCGTCACTATGGTGGTACAGGATTAGGATTAGCTATTTCTAATCGTTTAGTCAAGATGATGGGAGGACAAATGTGGGTGGAGAGTAAAGGTTATGTTACGGGTGATGTCCCTTCTACTTGGGAAGTTTTATCTGATAAGGATGATTTAGGTTCAACTTTTGCTTTTACTCTCAAAACTGAAATTGGCAATGTTTTACCTTATATTAATATTCCTGTCCCAGCAGAAATTAAAGATAAAACCGTTTTAATTGTGGATGACAATGAAACTAATCGACAAATGTTGATTATTCAATGTCAAAAATTGGAAATGAAATCCATTGTGGCTTCTTCTGGAAGGGAAGCTTTATTAATGTTAAAGAATAAGCAACAACCAGATGTCGCTATTTTAGATATGCAAATGCCAAATATGGATGGTGTTGCTTTGGCTAAACAAATTCATTCTCTAACTGATTTTCAGGATTTACCTTTGATTTTACTCAGTTCGATCGGACAAACATATAATAATAGTTATATTGAACAAGTTAATTGGGCAATGATTATTAGTAAACCAATTAAGCAGTCTCAATTATCCGATATGTTGGTTTATGTGTTTGAAAATAGGGAGCAACAAGTTAAAATATTTTCTCCTTATCATAAACAATCTAGTTCTCTATTTGAAAATATTGCTAATACGACTCCTCTGAAAATTTTAATTGCTGAAGATAATATTGTTAATCAAAAAGTTATTACTAATATCTTAAAGCGTTTGGGTTATCGTGCCGATGTGGTGGCTAATGGTTTGGAGGTTTTGGATACTCTTCGTCGTCAATCTTATGACCTAATTTTAATGGATGTACAAATGCCAGAAATGGATGGTTTGACTGCCACTAGACAAATTCGTACCCTGTGGCAATCTAATCATGGTGATTTTCGAGATAAACCCCCTTATATCATAGCAATGACTGCTAATGCTATGGCAGGCGATCGAGAAAATTGTTTAATTGCAGGTATGGATGACTATTTATCCAAACCAATTCGCCTTGAAAAATTAATGAACAAGCTAAAACAACTAAAATCTGATCATCTAATTTCAAAAGATAATAAAGAAGAGAAACATAATACAATAGAACAAGATAGTAGTGAATGGAAAAAAATAGTGCGTTTAGACGATCAAGCAATTTTGGAATTAAAGGAAATGATTGGGGAAGAGGATTTTCCTGAAGTTTTTTCTGAATTAGTGGAAACTTATTTAGGCGATAGTCCCAATTTGATTAATGATTTAGTTACAGGTGCTCAAAATAATAGTTTAGACCCGATCAAAATCAATGCCCATAGTTTAAAATCCAGCAGTGCTACTTTGGGTGCAGTTCAATTTTCTGAAGTCTGTCGAGAAATAGAAAATTATTGTACCAAAAAAGATTTAGAAAAAGCTTGTAGTTTGATTCCTAGGTTAGAAGAGGAATATAAGGAAGTAGAATTTTTGCTCAATGAATATGTGAGTAAACTATAGATGAATGTATAATCCACAATGTCAAATACAGAAATGGGGAAGAAGTTATACAATGGTTTACATAACTTAATGAAAATATATAAATCAAGTAATGACAGCTATTATAAATACTATCCATGATGTAGTTGCCGTTGAAGGTCAATATTGGCAATGGCGTGATCAAAAAATTTACTATGTGCAAGCAGGCAGTAAAAAGAATAATAAACCCCCTTTATTATTAGTACATGGTTTTGGAGCATCAACAGATCATTGGCGAAAAAATATTTATCAACTACAAGAAGAATTTGAAGTTTGGGCGATCGATTTATTAGGATTTGGTCGTTCAGCAAAACCGGCATGGGAGTACACTGGTAACTTGTGGCAAGAGCAATTAAATGATTTCATCAGCCAAGTTATCAAGCAACCAACAGTTTTAGCAGGGAATTCATTGGGAGGTTATGCTTGTTTATGTGCTGGGGCGCAATATCCAAAAAACGTTGCAGGAGTTATCTTACTCAATAGTGCGGGACCTTTTTCTGATACTATCAACGAAAATCCTAACATGATGCAAAAAATTACTAGTTGGGTACTAAAGCAACCATTAATTACTTATTTTCTTTTCCAAAGATTACGTAATAAAAAAACTATTCGTCAAACTTTAGAAAAAGTCTATTTAAACTCTACAGCTATTACAGAGCAATTAGTTGAAGATATATATCGTCCTTCTTGTGATCAAGGTGCATTACAAGTATTCGGTTCGGTATTTAAATCACCTCAAGGAGAAAAAGTCGATCGCTTACTACAACGATTAAAAGTACCTTTACTCAATATTTGGGGACAAGCTGACCCGTGGATGCGTACAAAGGAAAGAAGTTCCAAATTTAAGCAGTACTACCCCGCCGTCGAACAATACTATCTAGAAGCAGGGCATTGTCCCCATGATGAAGATCCTGAAGAAGTTAATCGTTTGATCAGTGATTGGGCAAATCGAATTTAGAACTGTCATGTTGAATTGACAATTGACAATAAATTGAAGATAAACCCCATTAAAAATAAATAAATAAACTATTAAAATACTCTATATGTAATTCTAAACGGTAACTATTATAAAGTATTTTTTATTCAAATTAATATTCTTACTAGAATTTAGTCTAAATGCAATGAATTTGTATAAAACTAGCCTTGAATTTGAATAAGTAATTAATTTATTTTTACTTGATTCAAATTTCTTTCATCATTTTCTTCATGAAATATTAATGTTAAAGAACATATTATTTATTAATAATAAGAATAATATGAATAAATATAGGTAAAAAGTATTCTTATTATTGATTATCTTGTAACCGTTAATGGTAATCGTGATCTAATTTTTTATTGGTATAATTATGAAGTTAAGCTCTCTGTTATATAAAGCTATATATTACTGAGTAAAGATTTAACTGATAATGACATTAATAATTTAGGAATTTTATCATCCTAAAACTTAATGCTATATAAGATCATAATTAGATTGTTTGTTCAAATTTTTCTAATTGCCAAAGAATTTGATTTCCCTCTCTTTTAACTCTAGAAACGATCCAATTTCTCCATGGCCATTCTTCACCTCTACTTGTTACAGCACTGGCATTTATATTCATTAAATCCGCTAATTCCGAACTAGTAATTAAGTAGCCATTGGTGGCAATTTCTTCGGCAATCTTTAAAGTATCAATAGTATTCTTTAATTGTTTTACTCGTTCATCACGATTTAAATATGATTCTTCAGGGTTGCTATTATATAACTCGTTCATAATTTATAATGACTGATTATTCCTGATCTTGATGGAAATTTATCTACTATAATAAATCATACTTACTCATAGTCTTTTTATATATAAATTTCGCCAATTTTTATCATTTCTTTTTTTATATCTACGTATTTGTTGAGATCTTTTAGAGACAAAAACAGTAATAATACGGTAATTATTTGTTTCTTTATAGAAAAATAAAGATAAAATTAGTAATTTTACTAAATAATCCCTAATTTATATCGGCAAATTTATTAATGTTGAAATAATAATTTTTATAAATTTTTTTCTATAAATTTTGTCGAAATAACTCTATAAGAATCAAAAAGTTTAAATATAAATATTAGAGATTGTAAGAACAAGTATCAGATATTGTGTCTTCGCCCCCTAAATCCTCCAACTTTGGGGGATTTTCTTCTCTTTTTTCCCTATAATTGGGGGCTAGGGAGCATTTTTAGAGTGAACTAGACTTTTCAAACATCCTCTTAAATAGAGCTTAGGCGAAAAAGTTTTTAATAGGACAATTAAGCAGTAATTCTCATTTTGATGAAGAATATAGATAATACGAGAATAGTTATCTTGTAAACATAGAGAATAATTTTCGGTTTTTCTTTTTTTATTCACACTACATAGATATTTCAAGAAAAATATTCATCACAAATTACACCTGAATTTCTGAAGTAATCAAAATTAGGCTTCTTGTTTTCATCTTCATCATCAAAAATTCACTCCACTCAATTCTCATTTTTTTCCTCTTTCTAACTTGTATTTAGTTTGCCTATTTGTGAAAGTTGGTGAGGTAGTTATAAATCGCTGAATATATTGTTAAATATTGTTTCTATCCTTTGATATTTTTTCCAATATTGGAAAAAATATCTGCACCTTGAAAATTTGATTTTCGGCTATTGCTGTATAAGGATTTCAAAAGTCGCAGTGTTAAACCTTCGATCGCCATTAGGCGTTGATCGCAAGCTGATGTTGTAATAGAGAAATAAAGTCGTATATTTTTGAATTTAATGCAAAACGTTAAGGTTATAGTAATCAAAACTCAAACAAATAGAATTGTATAATTTTTGAGAGTTTCAATATAGTAATGCGAGTCTTTTCCTCGACCTTTAACCCCGCCCTTCCTTTACATATCGCTCAAACTTAGCTTGAGTCCAACCGTATCTGCTTCTAGCCATTAGAAAACTGCACAATATAGAATCACTATAATTGTACAGCTATAGTTACCAACTTTATTGTTATTCTACAAGGTTGTTGTCAACTTTTTTTGACCTACTCCACTGTTACCGACTTCGCTAAATTCCTTGGTTGATCAACATCTAAACCTCTAAGCGAAGCAATATAATAAGACAGCAATTGTAAAGGAATCACTGATAACACAGGGGAAAATAACTCATCAACTTCAGGAATGACTAACTTATCTTGAAAAATGTCTTCAGTATCATTTTCTACCACAACTCCTATTAAACGAGCATCTCTGGCTTTTGCTTCCTGTGCATTGGAAATAACTTTCTCATATACACTTCCAGAAACGGCGATCGCAACTACAGGTACATGGGCATCTAATAGAGCGATAGGGCCATGTTTCATTTCACCTGCGGGATACCCTTCCGCATGAATATAACTAATCTCTTTGAGCTTCAAAGCACCCTCTAAAGCGATAGGAAAATTAATACCTCGACCAATAAAAATAAAATCACGAGTATCAGGGAAATCTGAGGCTAATTCTTTGATTTTTTCTTCCTCTGAATGGAGAATTTGTTCCATTTGATTCGGTAATTGGGATAAGCCATTAATTATTTCCATTACCCTTTGGGCAG
Source organism: Cyanobacteria bacterium MH1_Bin12 (assembly GCA_011088145.1). Lineage (GTDB taxonomy): Bacteria > Cyanobacteriota > Cyanobacteriia > Cyanobacteriales > Cyanobacteriaceae > JAALKG01. Next base: position 15,430 of record JAALKG010000030.1, read on the forward strand.
ATATCTTTTGACGACGATAACCTAAATCTAAAGCTAAAACGTAAAAAGACATTACTTGGGCGAGAAAAGTCTTCGTTGCCGCCACACCAATTTCAATCCCCGCATAAGTATTAATTACTTGATCTACAATCGTGGCTAAAGTACTTTCAGGACGATTGGTAATCCCTAAAATACCGGGTCTATATTCGTTTGTGGCTATTATCCGTCTTTGTTTTTCCATTTCCAAAGCAGCAATCGTATCCGCTGTTTCTCCTGATTGGGTTACACCTATTGTGGCTGTGTTACGCATAATCGGGGTGGGAGAATAGCGAAATTCTGATGCATATTCCACAAAAGTTGGTATTTGGGCAATTTGTTCTAATAAATATTTACCAATTAAACTAGCATGCCAAGATGTTCCACAGGCTACTATTTGGATGTGTTCTAAATCTTCGTAAATATGGGGTGAGAGATTAAGATTAACAGGATTTTCATTGCTGTTAGGTTCCCAGTTACTATTAATATAAGCTTCTAAACAAGTACGCACCACTGCTGGTTGTTCATGGATTTCTTTGAGCATGAAGTGACGAAAACCTTGTTTTTCCACCGTAACAGGACTCCAATCGAGGGTACGAGGAGCTTTTCGTAAACGTTGACCAGAAAAATCATATATTTCTACCCCTAAAGGTGTCAATCTGGCTATTTCACCATTTTCTAAAGTAAGTATTGTAGTGGTGTGGTGAACTAAAGCCGTGACATCAGAGGCACAATAAAATTCTCCTTGTCCAAAACCAATAGTTAAAGGTGCATTTTGACGAGCAACAATTAATTCATCAGGAAAATCTACACATAAAACTGCGATCGCAAATGCTCCATCCAAACGACTAATAGTTTTATTCACCGCCGACATAAAAGCATCATCAACTTCAGGGTTATAATATTTCGCGATTAAATGAGGTATCACTTCTGTATCAGTATCAGAGACAAACTCACAACCTTCTGTCTTTAACTGTTGTCTTAATTCCTGATAATTTTCGATAATACCATTTTGTACCACGGCAATTTTACCTTGTCCATCAAGATGGGGGTGAGCATTATATTCTTCTGGTTTACCATGAGTCGCCCATCTAGTATGTCCAATACCTATTTTAGCGATACTGCTTTCTTTTTCTAATTTACTACGGAGATTATAGAGTTTTCCTTTCGCTTTTACCGAATGAATTTGATTCTCAATAATGGTGGCAACACCTGCTGAATCATAACCACGATACTCTAATTTTTCGAGACCGTGAACTAAAATATCAATAGCCGTTTGTGTTCCTATATAACCAACAATTCCACACATAGTTTTTCTGATAATCTCTGACGATGAGTAAATAATATCTTAATTAAACAATTAACAATTTAAAATTTTTCTGTTTCTCTGGGATTAATTGCACCTCCAGGATTGAGAAACAAATTGCCCGCAGAATCGTTTTGATATATACAGTCAATTTGAGGAGAACTATCTAAATTGTCAATAAAACCAAAGGTATTCATACGATTTTTACATTCTCTGACTTGTTCATTACTTATTAATCGGCGTTGTTCCAATATTGACCAGTTATTTCTTCTTAATACACATCCTGGACGCATACGAGGTTGAGTCACATAGACATTAAAAGGATTTAATGTTACAAAGATTCGCATATCAGAGACGATCGCACTAGCACCATATTGTACACATAATTCGGCATTAGGTGCACTGCGATCGATTACTTCACGGGAAGCTACATTGGGACTATTACTACTTTGTCCAGAACTTAAGGCGATACCAACACCAATACCTAAAACAAAAATACCAGCAGAAATAGCGGCTAAGGTATAGTTTATATTGTCTAAAGGAGAGGGTTTTGGGGCATTCCTTCGATTAGGAGGAGTATCAGGATAACGGGAATAGGGTTTTTTTGTTCTTCGCTTCATGCCTTTAATGTGGCTTTATGGGACATAATCTTTTTTAGTAATCATAACAAAGGACATCGAGAATTGAGAATTGAGAATTGAGAATTGAGAATTACTGACCTTTGAAGACTATAGCGTTTCTCATAAGTTATAAGGTACAGTTTGGATTTGCAAGTTCCCTAGTCTCCCTTATTATAAAACTGGGAGACTTTATTCTCTTTTTCCTTCATAATTAGTGGCTAGGGGCATTTTCAATAGTGAACCAGAGTTTTCAAACGTCCTCTTATAGCCTTTTTTTATTTATGACAATTAAAGTTATCGGTATCGGCTTGGAAGGAGCAAATAGTTTAGTGCCTTCTGTTTTATCCATGATAGAAAATGCAACTGTTTTAGTTGGTGGTGATCGACATTTGAATTACTTTAGGCAACATTCAGGTGTCAAAATCAAAATTAACAATCTAAATCAGGTTATCTCACAAATAAGAGAATATGCTCAACAAGGAGAAAAAATAGTTGTTTTAGCTACAGGTGATCCTTTATTTTTTGGGATTGGTAGAATATTGACTAATGAATTTTCTTGCCAACAATTAGAATTTTATCCTCATCTTAGTTGCGTACAATTAGCTTTTAATAAATTACAAATACCTTGGCAATCAGCTAAGTTTATTAGTGTTCATGGTCGAGAAATTGATACTCTAATTTATCATTGGAAAAAAGCAGAACAAGTCATGGTAATTCTTACAGATAGTAATAATAATCCTCTAGTTATTTGGCAACTTTATCATGATTTAAAATTACCCATAAAATATGATTTTTGGTTGTGTGAAGATATGGGTAGTCAACAGGAAAAAATTACTAAAATTGAAAATAAAGAAGATCTTAATTTATCATTGATCGCATCTTTAAATTTATTAATTATCAAACAAAATAAAGGTAATAAAGAAAAAATAAACTTAAATAAATTACCTTTGATTGGTATAGAAGATAATCTATTTAGTACCTTTGAAGATCGCCCAGGATTAATGACCAAAAGAGAAATAAGGCTCTTGATATTAGGGGAGTTAGAGTTACAAGAAAATCAGGTTATTTGGGACATTGGTGCAGGAACAGGCAGTGTTTCCATCGAGATAGCGAGAATTAGTAAAAACAGTCAAATTTATGCGATCGAAAAAACAGCAATTGGTGCTAATTTAATTACTGAAAACTGTGATCAATTTCAAGTTAATAATATTAATATTATTAATGATTCTGCTGAAAAAGTGATTAATCAATTACCATTAGTTGATCGAGTTTTTATTGGTGGTAGTAATGGCAAATTAACAACTATATTAGACATGATTGCAACTAAAATAAAACCTGAAGGTAAAATAGTTATCGCTCTGGCTACCTTGGAAAATTTACATATTGCATCCCAATGGTTAAAAAAAAATAAATGGGAATATCAAATCATAAATGCACAAATTAATAAATCATTAGCGATCGCAAATATGACTCGTTTTAATCCTCTTAATCCCGTAAATATCATCACCGCTAAAGCAATTTAGCCTATAAAAATTCAAATTTTAACGTACCAAAATATTTTTTTAATTATTAATTATTAATTAACTTAGTATCGAATACGAGGATCAATTAAAGCATTAACAATATCAATAATGATACTAGCAAAAACGACGATCAAACCAAAAAAGACCATAATACCTTGCACAGTAGGATAATCCCGTAAAGAAATAGCCTCATAAAGACGATTACCCAAACCAGGCCAAGAAAAAGTTACTTCTGTTAGCACCGCACCACCTAATAAGGCAGCAAAAGTTAAGCCCATCACTGTAATTACTGGTATCATGGCATTTTTAAGAGCATGGGAAAACAAAATCGTCTTTTCAGGAATACCTCTTGCCCTCGCTGCTTCTACATATTCAGATTGTAATGTCTTTCTTAAATTTACTCTGACAATTCTTTCAAAAATACCACTCAATAATAGTCCTAAAGTCAAACAAGGTAAAGTTAGATAATATAAAGCAGTGAAAAATTGCGATAAATTCAACGTTAATAAACTATCAATTAAATATAAACCCGTGATGCCTTTAGGTGTCGGCAATCCAACAGGAAACCTTGTTCCCAAAGGAAACCATCTCAATTGTACTGCAAAAATTAATTGCATAATCATCCCCACCCAAAACAAAGGCAAAGCATAGGTGATGATACCAAATAATCTGCCTCCTAAATCCCAACCAGTATTAGGATTCATTGCCGACATAATACCAACTGCCATACCGATTACTAAGGCAATGGAAATAGCAATGAAAGTCAATTCAACTGTTGCTGGAAAATATTGTCGAATAACCTCCCAAACACTTTGCCCTCGACTGGTTAAAGATGAACCCAGATCAAAGTTTAAGACTTGCAATAAATAACGACCATATTGCACCCAAAGTGGGGCATTCAAGCCTAATTCTTCTCTTAATGCTTCTTTTGCCGATTCAGGAGCTCTAGTGCCTAAAATAGCATCTGCGGGGTCTCCAGGGGTTGCCCTTAGCAGTAAAAAGACGATCGTAATAATAGTCCATAACATCAAAGGAGCGAGTAACAGTCGGGCTACAATATAATACTGTAATGATTTAGCACGAGACATAATTAATAAATAATCGAAAGGAGATTCTTAGTTTATTTTTTTTTGTTAATACCTAAATTTTTAGCACTCTTACGTAAACTTTTCCATAAATCTTTTATTTGCAAATAGGCATCCTGAGAGGAAATCTTACCATTAGTTTCTAAGTTGCAAATATAGCTGACTTTTTGAGCAAATTCTTGTAAATTAGCATTAAGAAGAAAATTTTCTGGAGTAAATTCTCCTCGATATGGTCTTTGGGGATAAAGGAAATCATCTTTTTCCTTATCATTTGGTTCGTTCACAATGTAAATTCTCTCGATCGATTTAGGTATCTTGCAAGACAATATCATAATGACACATAATGACATTTTCTGAACTAACTGCCAAGCTCAATTTGTTTGCTTTTCCACACTTACTAATTGTTTCCATTTTTTGAGGTTTGATGTAGGAGATAAGTTTTTGATAAGCAACGCCACGATAAGTTAATTTCATTTGTCTTTCCTCAATATTTTGTTCATGTCTCTATTGTGATATTTGACAAGCGAAAAATCATTGTTAAAATCAGACAACATGATTACACTTTTATGCAATGAAGAATTTATATTAAACGTCTAATGTGTATTAATTCTTGAAACCTCTGTCATTTGGTTAATTATTCGAGATTAACATTTTTGAGCAATCCCTCAAATCCTTATAGAATAAAGGTCGTTTTTAATTCACATCAGACATATATTAAGGAAGTTGATCAATTATCAAACATCTCATCATTCTCATTGGGAAATTCATTCTCCGCAGGAAATTCATTCTCATTGGGAAACTCATTCTCATTGGGAAATTCATTCTCAGCAGGAAATTCATTTTCATTAGGAAACTCATTCTCAGTGGGAAATTCATTCTCAGTAGGAAATTCATTTTCATTAGGAAATTCATTCTCAGTGGGAAATTCATTCTCAGTAGGAAACTCATTCTCATTAGGAAACTCATTCTCAGTAGGGAGAGCTTGTTTATCTGGAAAACCAGTAGTATAGAATGATTTAGGATTAGTACCCTTAAGGGTTTGAACTGTCGAACCTTTTCCACTGTTACGAATCAGAGAAAAAGTTGTTTCAACAACATATGCTGCCACAGCAGTTTTTGGTGCAACTGGAATGGATTGACTAAATTCTTGACTTCCTGATTGACTAATACTAGTAGAGCTTCCAGATTCAAAACTATTTTCTATTTTTACTGTAACTCCTGCCTGAACTATAAAATCTATTCCAGCGTTGATTTCAGTTCCTACGGTAAATCTTTTAGAGAAGCTTTTGGTTTTTTCAACCGAAAAACCTATAGTTTCTTTAATTCCAAGAGTTTTCGTTTGTTCAGACAAATTATTGTGATCGAAACCAATTAATTTATATACATCTTTTCTAACAAGTTGATAAATCGGTGAATTAACTAATTTCTGGGCATCGCTAAATTCAGGATCATTAACAGCGAACCAAGGAAGATAGGAGATTGTAATTCTCTCGCTCTTTTCATATTGAGAAGGTTGTTCGTAACTCCTGAGAACGGGTTTTGGTAAAGGCTTGCTATTATCAACCTTTTGAGGAGTAACATCAAGTTTTAAAACGTATGCTGATGTGCTATTTGCTGGATGGGTAGTATGAGATGGAAAACCAATAAAAGTTCCTGAAGTTAGATATGCTAGTCCTTTTGGTGGTGTTGTGGGTAAGATTGACCATGTCGCTAGATCGACACGTGCTCCACTGCCACGATCAGTCCAAATTGGCTTTGTGCCAACAATACTTTTTGCCACAAGATCTTGACGAATACAAAGAGAAGTATAACCTAAAGAAAGTTGCTCAGAAGGTTTTTTCCAGTTGCCTCCAACATGACCAAGAGCAATATAATTACTTGGACAAACAGGTTGATAAATTCCTCCGTTCAAACCTGCACCACTACCAACATCATACCAAATAGGAATAAAATCAATGGGTTGTCTTAGAGCTTTTCCTGATCAATCTTTGACGGTAAAAACAATACGTTTACCATTGATATCTTCGTAAGAAGGAACAATAACGTCTCCTAATGAAAAGTAGCCTGGTTGAGGAACTGGTCGCCATATAGCTGCATCTTTTGATGCTCCACTCCCTTTGTCATTCCATAGTATAATAAATTTGTTGGTGAATCCGATTTCTAATTCACCTTTGTATTGAAATGTTTTAGTGATATCAGTAGTTTGAGCTAATACTTGGGGTACGGGTGCAGAAAGAAAAATTAGAGGAATAACAGGCAAAATATATTTGCGAAGGTTAATTTGAGAGAACTTCGTTAATTTTTGTATGTTCATTTTCTCGGTTTACTTTTTTTATGCTACATGATTAAATTTATTAGCAATAGATGTTCCAATGCAATCAATTTTGATACAATAAATATAAAGAAATGTTACTTCGTTTTGTTAAAGTTTCGGTAGCATACAATACCTTCGCCAAAATTATAAATATAGATGTAGTGAAAAGTAGCGAGCAATT
>JAALKG010000031.1 GCA_011088145.1 Cyanobacteria bacterium MH1_Bin12
TAAGCTTTTGGAGGAATTCCTGAAAAGGGTAGGATTTTTATGAGAAAGCCCTGATGAACTAAACAGACTTAGTATTGGATCATCATGATTTGTCACCACACCTAACTATTTACCTTGACAATTAAATAGCACAGAGTTTAGGATGTAGATATAAGTCACATCATACTAGACAGTCTAGTTTAAAGTTAGGCAAGAATGGGTGAAACAAAATCCTTTATTGGCAAGCACAACAAACAAATAGCGATCGCAGCTGGTGTTCTAGGTGTATTCACGGTGGTGGCGACGGGACTATATGTCATCAAGATAACCCAAAATCGAGCAGTTGTTGAAACACCCTCAACAGAAGAAAAGACAATTACTTCGGTGAGTGCTTTAGGGAGAATTGAACCTTTAGGAGAAGTGATTAATATTGCTCCAACTCCTAGCATGGCAGGAGCAAAAGTGAAAAATTTATTAGTTGATGAAGGAAGTGAAATCAAAGAAGGTGATATTATCGCTATAACTTCTGATTATGACTCGAAACAAGCCGAGGTAGAAAAAGCACAGAAAGATTTAAAAGTGGCTCAAACTAATTTGGCGATAGTCCAAGCAGGAGCAAAACAAGGAACCATAGAAGCCCAACGTGCCACCATTGCTCGTTTAAATGTAGAATTAGAAGGTGCGATCGCAACAGATAGAGCTAAAATAACTCGACTCAAAGCTCAATTAGCCACTGAAACGAAGGAAAAACAAGCAACTATCGATCGTTTTAAGGCAGAAGTGGATAATGCTCAAATAGAATTCCAACGGTATCAAAAGTTAGCAGATGATGGTGTTATATCCACCTCAGAATTAGATCAGAAAAAGTTAGTTTTAGCGACTAATCAACAATGGTATCAGGAAGCTCAAGCTAGTTACAATCGAACGATTACAACCGTTACAGAAGAGATCAATGAAGCCCAAGCCTTTGCGATTCAACAGGAAAATACATTGAAAAAACAAATCGTCGAAGCTCAAGCCAAGTTAGATGAAATTGCCGAAATCAGAACTGTGGATATAGCTCAAGCTCAAGCTGAAGTGGAAAGGGTAATGGCTATCATTAAACAAGCTCAAATTGATTTGGATTTAACAATGATCAAAGCACCTATAGATGGTACTATCATCGACATTATTGCCCATGAAGGAGAAAACATCGAAAATAGCCAAGGTGTGGTAGAAATGGGTAACACCAGTCAAATGCTAGTCATTGCGGAGGTATATGAAAGCGATATCAGCAAGGTTAGAGTGGGACAAAGTGCAACCATTGTCAGTGAAAATAATAGTTTTCCTGATCCCATTGAGGGTAAAGTCTTAGAAATTAGTACCAAGATAGGCAAGAAAGACGTTTTAGAAACTGATCCTGCTGCCAGTGTTGATGCCAGAGTGGTAGAGGTGAAAATAGTTGTGAATCCTAAAGATAATGTCTTAGTTCAAAATTTAATTTACTCACAAGTGATAGTCGAAATTTTATTATGAAAACTCCTTTGGCATGGTTACAGTTAAGTAAAGAAAAAATACGTTTGCTGATTGCGATCGCAGGTATTGGTTTTGCTGATATATTAATCTTTATGCAATTAGGATTTAAGTCAGCTTTACTGAATGCTTCTGTTCGACTACATCAAGAAATACAAGGGGATGTATTTTTAGTAAATCCTCAATCAACTGCTTTAATTGCCATGAAAAGTTTTTCTTCCCGTCGATTATATGAATCTTTAGGAGTGGAAGGAGTACAGTCGGTTAATCCTATGTATATTGGTTTTGGCATTTGGAAAAATCCAGAGAATCAAACTACGAGACAGTTGATGGCAATTGGTTTTAATCCTAAAGAGAATATTTTAAATTTACCAGGTATCGAAGAAAATCTAGATCAGTTGAAGCTACCTGATGTTATTTTATTCGATCAACAATCCCGTGCTGAGTTTGGTAACATTGCCCAACTTTACAATACAGGCAAACCATTGAAAACAGAAATTGATGGTCGACAGATAAGAGTCGGAGGTTTAGTGGAAATAGGGGCAACTTTTGGTGCAGATGGGAATATGATTACTAGCGATTTGAATTTTCTGCGTTTATTTTCTCAACGAGATAAAGGTTTGATTGACGTTGGAGTCATTAAGTTAAAAGAAGATGCTGAGGTTACTACAGTTGTTAATAGCTTAAAACAGAAGTTTCCCCATGAAGATGTTTTAGTTTTATCCAAAGAAGAATTTATCGCTTTTGAGCGTCATTATTGGGAGACAAGTACTGCCATAGGTTTTATTTTTACTTTGGGGGCGGCAATGGGTTTGATAGTTGGTATTGTGATTGTTTATCAAATTCTTTATACCGATGTTGCGGATCATTTACCTGAATATGCAACCCTCAAAGCGATGGGTTATACCAATAATTATCTATTAATTTTGGTGTTTCAGCAAGCGATTATTCTCGCTTGCATTGGTTTTATACCCGGTTTTGCGATCGCTACTTTTTTCTATCATCAGACAGCAATGGCAACTGGTTTACCTGTAATTATGACTAAGTCTTTGATTATCTCTGTCTATTCACTTACCTTAGTAATGTGTTTTTTATCAGGTGCGATCGCAGTCAATAAATTAAAATCTGCTGATCCTGCTGATATTTTTTAATGTTGGTTGTTGATTGTTGATTCTGCCGTGTTACTTATAAATGAATTAAGATGAAGTGCGACCAAAATTTGTTTCAAAAATATATTACTTAATGACAGCCATAATAAAAAAATCTGATTTTGTCTTAACCCCTTACATGAAAAGTAATGATCTTAAGGCAACTTATCAAGTCCTTAATACCCTTATCCCCTACGGAATATTATGGTTTTTAGCATTCAGAGCAATCGATATTTCTCTTTGGTTACTACCACCGATAATTGTTTTAATGGTTCTGTTTTCCCTACGCAGTTTTTCTCTCATGCACGATTGTGGGCATTATTCCTTATTTCGATCGCAAAAAACTAATAGAATCGTCGGATTTATTTTTGGTTTAGTTAATGCCATGCCTCAGTATTGGTGGTCAAAAGATCATAGTTTTCACCATAAAACCAACGGTGATTGGGAAAAGTATCGAGGTATAGGAGATTTTTTATCCACGGAAGAATATGACAAACTCAGTTTATCAGAGCAAAAATTTTATAATTGGACAAGACACCCATGGATAACTATTCCCGGAGGTTTTTTCTATCTTGCTTTCAAACCCAGATTAATCCTAATAACAGGTGGTTTAGATTTCATCAAGCATATTGTGACTTGCTTAAGAAAAGACTCTAAAATGACTATCTCAGAAATTATCTATTCCCATGATTCTGCTTATTGGGGTTCAGAAGCTGAATTTTGGGATGTACTTCTCAATAGTATCTTTGTTGTTATTAGTTGGATTTTAGGTTGTTATTTTCTGGATACAGTCTTCTTTTTAACTGTTTATTCGATCGTCTTAAGTTTATCTGCTGCTGCTTTCATCATCATATTTTTTGTACAACATAATTATGAAGGTGCTTACGCCCACAAAACAGAAGGTTGGGATTATCTTTTAGGTGCAGTTGAAGGGAGTAGTTTTTTAGAAATGCCTGCCATTCTTCGCTGGTTTACCGCTGATATTAGTTACCACAACATTCATCATCTTTCTGAAAAAATACCTAACTATAATCTTAAAGCTTGTGATCAAGCCAATCGTCATCTGTTAACCAAAGCAACCACTATTCGTCTCAGTGATATACCTGCTTGCTCTAAATTCGTATTGTGGGATAATGTTTCTGATAAATTAGTCTCGATCGAATCTCATCAAAAAGTTAAACTACAAAACTCAAAAGTGGCATAGAAAAATTATATAAGTAATAAGTATATAAAATGATTTATATTATTACTTATAGCTTCTCATAATTAGTTTATTTAATTTTATGAATCACCGTACGTTGGCAGGCAAGACTTATCCTCTTGGTGCAAGAGTAGAGGGTAAAGGTGTCAATTTTTGTCTGTATTCCAAACATGCTCAACAGTTAGAACTATTATTATTTGACGATGTTACCCATCAACCCACTCAAGTAATTAAACTAGATCCTCAAGTTAATAGAACCTATCATTATTGGCATATTTGGGTTCAAGGAATTGGTACAGGACAAATATACGCTTATCGAGTTCACGGTGAATATAAACCAGAAGAAGGATTACGTTTTGATCCTACCAAAGTATTGTTAGATCCTTATGCCCATGCAGTAATTGGAGATGATATATACGATCGCAACTTAGCCAAAAGATATGGTGAAGATAATTGTACCCATGCCTTAAAATCAGTGGTAGCAGATCTTAGACCATATGACTGGGAAGATGATGATTATCCTCGTATTCCCTTATCTTCCACCATCATTTACGAAATGCATGTGGGGGGTTTTACCCGTCGAAGTAATTCAGGAGTCGCCCCCGAAAAACGAGGTACTTATGCAGGATTAATCGAGAAAATACCCTATTTGCAAGAATTGGGTATAACTGCCGTCGAATTGTTACCCATTCATCAATTTGACGAACAAGATGTCATCCGAGAAGATTTAGAGAATTATTGGGGTTATGATACCGTCAGTTTTTTTGCTCCCCATCGAGGCTATAGTTCAGATAGAAGTAAACTAGGGCCACTTGATGAATTTAGAGATTTAGTTAAAGCCCTACACAAAGCTGGCATAGAAGTTATTTTGGACGTGGTATTTAACCACACTGCCGAAGGTAATCAAGCCGGTCCCACTCTGTCTTTTAAGGGCATTGATAATCCTACTTACTATATTTTAGAAGAAGATTGGGTTCATTATAAAAACTATAGTGGCTGTGGCAATACTTTCAAAGCGAATCATCCTGTTTGTAATAATTTGATTATCGATTCACTACGTTTTTGGGTTTCGGAAATGCACGTAGATGGATTCCGATTTGATTTAGCTTCCATTTTAGGCAGAGATATTGAAGGGACACCTGAAATGATATCTTCTGTGCTAGATCATATTGAAAATGATCCTGTCTTAGCTGGTGCAAAGCTAATCGCTGAAGCTTGGGATGCAGCGGGATTATATCAAGTGGGAGATTTTATTAATTTTGGTGATTGGTTTGGGGAATGGAATGGCCCATTTCGGGATGATGTCCGTCGTTTTGTCAAAGGAGAAAATAACACTGTTAAGTCTTTAGCTGCCCGTTTTTTAAGTAGTTCTGACATTTACACCAAACCAAATAGGCAACCTAACCATAGTATTCATTTTGTTACCTGTCATGATGGTTTTACCCTCCATGATTTAGTTTCTTATAGTAAAAAACATAATGAAGCTAATGGAGAAAATAGTCGAGATGGTTGTAATGAAAACCATAGTTCCAATTATGGTGTTGAAGGTCATACTGATGATTCTCACATTAAAAATTTAAGACGGAGACAGATGAAAAACTTTTGGCTAATTCTGTTATTAGCCCAAGGTACACCAATGCTATTGATGGGAGATGAAGTTGCTCGATCGCAGTATGGTAATAATAATGCTTATTGTCAAAATAATGAACTCAGTTGGTTTAATTGGGATGATGTGGAAAACAAACAAGGTTTATTGCGTTTTGTCAAAAAAGCAATTCATTTAATCCAATCTTTAGAAATATTCCAACAAGAACAAATCTTGAAAACCTATGAAAATGATCATGAACCATATTTAATCTGGCATGGAACAAAACTTTATACACCAGATTTAACAGATTATTCTCATAGTATTGCTTTTACATTACATCATCCTCAAGCTCAAGAATATTTTTATGGCGTATTGAACGCTTATTCAGAGGGTTTGGATTTTGATTTACCTCGTCCACCTCATGGCAAAAATCTCTATTGTTTAGCAGATACTTGTAACGATAGTCCTAATGATTTTCATAACATCGATAATGCTCCGATTATTAATGGTGATCGTTATTATGTCCGCGATCGAAGTTGTATACTTTTAATGGCAAAATAATTATTCATTAACCATTAAAGTTTATTGTGTAACTAATTAAGCAAAATTAATTTTATATGTCAAATGTTATTGGAGTTTGAAATTCTCAGATTTTGACCATTGATTTTGCGATTCATTTTTTGTTCTTGCCAAAATTATGACACAGACAGATTATCTCAAGATAGAATTAGCAAAAACTAAAATAGCCTATCAAGAAGCCTTACAAATAAGTCAGATTAAAGCAGGTTTTTTAGGTAAAATTGTTCACGAAATTCGATCGCCACTAAGTACTCTGATGGGATTGCATCAATTAGTTATTAATGACTTATGTGACAACCCTCAAGAGGAAAAAGAATCGATTCGAGAAGCTTATCAATATGCTAAAAAATTAATGGCAATGATCGATCGATTAGTGGAAGTTTCCAAGTTAGAAGTTGGGAGAATTAACTTGGAAGTTAAAGAATTTAACTTATCTGAATTATTAGAAGATATTTATAATATTATTGCCCTAGAAGCGGCTAATAAAAACTTAAAAATACAATTAGAAAATGAAGCTAAAAATTTAATTGTTATCACAGATAACACTAGATTAACTAACATTATTTTTTACTTATTAGAAGTAGTAATTAATCTAAGTGAATTTGGTTTAATCACTTTAAATGTCAGTGAAAATAAAAATGATCAAGAATGTCTAATTCAAATTATTTTTCCTTGTCAAGAATTTAGTTTTCAAGAACTAGAACAGATTAATATTCAAACAATGCCTGTAGAAGAATTAAAAAAACTTCATTCCTTACCAGAATTTTCTAATCAAATGAAAATAATGTTAGCTGAAGCTTTATTAGAAATGCTCAAAGGTAAATTGCAATTACATAAGCCTGATGATGAGAAACAATTTATGGAATTACACTTATCTCTTCCTTTTGAGATTGGTTGACTAAATCATGACTGGCAGGATAGTTATTATATAAAACCATTGTAGTAGTTGAATTTTCTTTAAAACCAATTTTTTCGTAAAATTTCTGTTGATTAGTTGTAGTTAGATAAATTCTTTCCACTCGATTTAATAAAGGATGAGTGATAACTGTTTCTACCAATTTTCTTCCTAAACCAAATCCTTGATAATTAGGGTCAATTACGACATCCCAAATAGCGGCACGATAAATACCGTCAGAAGTAGCTCTTGCACAACCAATCATTATATTATTATCCCATGCAGAAACGACTGGATTACTATTGTTAATGGCGATTTCGATCTCTTCTAAACTACGACTTCTTGCCCAAAAAGTAGTATTTTTATATAGTTGTTGTAATTGAACTAAATCGATTTTACTTTTATCGGCAGAAAATTTTACGTGACTAAAATTCATTGGTTTTCTCTCGGTTGCTATCATCAAATATTGAATGATTGATAAGTTTTTTTAGTTGCTAAAAATAAAGTTTTATTATCAAATAATAAATAAAGCGATCGAAATTAATTATAAAATTCAAGAAAGATAAAAGCCTCATAACTATGATACTTATTCCAAAATTATTTTGTTTTTAACTCCTTGAAAAGGGATAACTGCTCTTGTCTATCACTTTGTACACATTTTTTAATATATTAGCAAAAAATCTTTATTTATTTTTTATGAAGCTGACGAATATACGGGAAATTTAATTTTTACTTAGTTTCTGATGTTACTCATAATAGAAATAGGTGACAAATTTTTGAGTACTCTGTCTCATAGTTAACAAATCCCGATCAAAAAAGTTAAATGCGTAACATCAGTTAGTTTCAAACAGGCAATATTGCTACAACAATGATCCAAATGTCTATTGTTTGACATGATTACCTCTTACAAATGATGAGGTCAAAAGGGCAAAGGTAATTTTTGAAAACCAGAAAAGAAGCTGATTGTTCAACAACATTTAAGGTGAAAAATTGAGCTTTTACTCTAATTAAAAACTTCTGTTCTGAATCTCAACGTGGTTTAGTCAAATTTTTTGTTTGTTTATTTTTATATAATCATTGGGAGTATTACAATAAAAAAAAATATTATTATTTTGAATCTGAATAGGTAATATTTTTTCCTGACTTAACCAATTTTGAAAAGATTTTCTGCCCGTCTTTAAATATATTTGTAAAGAGTTAAGAGCCGTTTTTCGATAAAAACCACATAAACATTCCCATCCTTTTTCATTAGGTGCTAAAAAAGCGATCGCATCTGTGGTATCTAAACAAATTTGTGACAATTGATCAAGCCAAATTTGGAGCATAGCAAAATCCAAATATGGTAAATCACAGGCAAGTAATAACACCCAATCACTTTGAACATATTCTAAAGCTTGTGCAAAAGCAAATAAAGGTCCTTTAAAAGGTATTGATTCATTGATGAATTGACAACGGTTTGGTACTAAATTTCGATATTTTTCTTGCCAAGGAGAAACAATATAAACTTGTTGACTAAATTGAACTGTTTGTTCATAAATATGGGCAAGAAAAGGTTTTCCGTTAATGGTCAATAAAGCCTTATCTTTACCCATACGAGAACTTTTACCACCTGCTAAGATGATCGTTTCAATTTTCATTCGAAGTCATTTTTTTCTGATTAAGCTACCAATAATTAGAAATGAAGGAATTAACGAACATGTTTGAGATTATCCACTTTCTTGGTAAATAATTCAGTAAATAGACTTAATACAGTACGATTTTCTTTCACCTTAATATTTAAACTCACAGACATACCAGATTCTAAGAGAACGGGTTTCCCACGAATAACTAATTGTTGAGCATCCAATTCAACTTTGACAGGGAAGCGATAAAAATTATAAATTTCATTAGGCTCTAAAGCATCTGAACCGATAAAAATCACTTTTCCTTTAACATCACCAAATTCACTGTAAGGGAAAGAATCGATTCTTAAATCGGTAATTTGTCCTTCTTGCACAAAACCAATATCTTGGTTGGTAACGAAAACCTCAGCAATGAGAGGATTATCTGGACCCACATCAGGAACAATTTT
This sequence comes from Cyanobacteria bacterium MH1_Bin12, assembly GCA_011088145.1. Lineage (GTDB taxonomy): Bacteria > Cyanobacteriota > Cyanobacteriia > Cyanobacteriales > Cyanobacteriaceae > JAALKG01. The sequence continues at coordinate 8,974 of JAALKG010000031.1, forward strand.
TAATAATGCTTCTGCCTGCCCACTTCTAGGTACAAATCCTGCACCTGCTTGTAAATCAAATACAGTGCCAGAAACTGGTGCTTTAATCTCTTGATATTTGATAGTTTGTTTCGCTGCACTAATTTGGCTTTTCACCTCAGCAATCCGTTTTTCATTTTCGACAACTATTTTATTTATTTGACTATCAATTTCAGCAATTCTTTTTTTATTTTCTCCCATGCGATCGCGTACATCTTTTTCACTAATAGCGATCGTATTTTTCATTTGCTCATTAGACTGATTAACATCGAGAAGAAGACGAGACTTTTCTTCTTTTAATTGTTCAATTTGAGCAAGACGACTCTTAACTTGTTGTTTTTGGGTTTCATATTCGATAGTGCCATTTGCTTTCAACTCGATTAATTGTCGTTGACGATCTTGAACTTGTTGTTTTTGTCGCTCAATTTGAATTGTTGCTAAAGCACCTTCTTCTGCGAGAGGTTGAATTGTTCCCAAGATTTCTTGATCAATTCTTAAACTTTCTTCCGCTTGGGCAATAGTTTGTTCATTACGCTGTTTTATTTGAGCTAAAACCTTTCGATCATTATTTAACTGTTCTCTGAGATCATTGAGTTGAAGAATATTTTGATTCAATTGTCTTTCTAATTGTCTCATCTCCAATTCAGCTACTTTAGTACGAGAATTTAACTCTGCAAAAGCCGCTTGTAATCTGGCAATTTGATCTCCTTTTAAATTTCCTGTACCTCGACTAGTTTCTGATAATTGAATTTTAAATAATTGATTTTCTGAAACTAAAGCCGCACGATTTAAGGCTAAGGCGGAAACTTCATTGGGAATATTCAAACGTACAATTGTTGCTTCTACAGCCACAGGACTTAAAGTTGAGTTAAGTAAAGTACGATAAAATTTATTTTCCTGAATTAAAGAATTACTAATTTTCTCAAAAGATTCTAACTGGGCTTCACTAGCTGAAGAGTCAAACACAATCATCGATTGTCCTGCTTTGATCTTTTGTCCATCCTCAACATTTACAGCTTGAACAATACCATTAACTGGAGCTTGAATTTCTTTAACTGTGGTTTTGGGTTTGAGTTGTCCTCTAGCGGTGACAACCTGTTCAATTTTGGCTACAGATGCCCAACCAACGGCAAAAACTGTTACCCCAATAATACTCCATGCAATGGTACGAGACCATATAGGAGAGGGTTTCAAGATAACATCTTTTTCAAATTGGTCAATATTAAGATTTAATTCTTTTTCTTCTTCTTCTTTAACTTGGTTATTGGTTGCATTTTGACTGAATAAAGTATCAACCTTCGTTTTTTCAACATTATTGGTGGATTTTGGCATAGTTAATTTAAATTAATGAATAATAATGATTTTTTGATATTTAAAAATATTTTGAATTGGAACTGCTTACTTTGTTTTTGATTAGGTCTCTTTTATAAAAGGTTAGTAGAGACCTAACATAATTCTGTCTTTACCAAAATTATAGCTAATGCATCTTTAATTTTTGGTTTTTTGTTGTTGTTGGTAGAGATAGAAGTAACGTCCTTTCATTGCCATTAATTCTTCTTGAGTTCCTTTTTCAACAATAGAACCCTTATCCATTACCAAAATTAGATCCGAACCACTAATAGTTCCTAAACGGTGAGTAATAAATAGTACTGTGCGATCATGAAAAGCATCAATCAAATTTTTACCAACTTGAGCTTCCGTATTGTAGTCTAAAGCACTAGTTGCCTCATCTAGGACTAACATTCGGGGATTTTGTCAAACTGAGCGAGCGATCGCAATCCTCTGCCTTTGTCCCCCAGATAAAGAAGCTCCTCTTTCTCCCACTCTTGTATTATAGCCATTAGATAAATTCATAATGAATTCATGGGCGACAGCAACTTGTGCGGCTCTTACAACTTCTTCGGTAGAAGCAGAAGGATTAGTTAAAGCAATATTGTCAAAAATAGTGCCATCGAATAATAAACTCTCCTGAGGAACAACCCCAATTTGACGACGAAGCGAATATAACTCAACTCGGTTAATGTCATAACCATCGATCAGAATACGTCCGGATTCAGGTTGGTATAAACGAGAAACTAATTTGGTAAAAGTACTCTTGCCAGCACCACTTTCTCCCACAATACCGACAAATGTACCCGCAGGAATTTCGATGGCAACATTATTCAATTGTAAAGGGCCATGAGGTTTAAAACGGAAACAAACATCATCATATTTTAGAACTCCGTCAATCAAAGGCATAGGGATATTATCTCGATCGTCTTCTCCTTCTGGAGGATGATCCACAATATCTGCTAAACGTTCTAAAGATAGAGCAGTTTGTTGGAAATTTTGCCAGAAATTAGCCAAACGTAAAATGGGTGAGGTTACATAACCCGCAATAATACGGAAAGCAATTAATTGACCTAAAGTTAACTCTCCCTTTAAAACCAAAGCGGCACCCACCCACAGTACTAACAATTGAGAGAGTTTATTGAGAAACTGACTGGTAGAACCAGCCAAAGTTTTAGTAATAACTGTTTTAAATCCCGTTCCCACATAACGTGCATAACGTTCTTGCCATTCCCAACGAGATTTCAACTCAATATTTTGAGCTTTAACAGTTTGAATACCCGACATAATCTCGACCAAATGAGATTGAGTATGGGCGTTACGTTCAGCTTTTGCTCGGAGTTGACGACGAATCAGAGGTGAGAAAAATAAAGTCAAGACAATAAATATGGAATGAGGATTAAATAAAACAGTAAACTTGTAAAAAACTAATTCCCAGTTAATATCGTTAGGGGAGGAGACAATGAATGTAAAAAAATAAAAAGAATGAAAGCAATCAAACCTTATACCAAACAGATCGAAGAAAAAATGACTAGGTATTATAATAGCCTCTCAGAAAAAGAACGAAGGCGTTATGCCGCAATAGAAGCGGAGAAACTGGGGTATGGGGGAATAAGTTATATGGTGAGGCTATTGGGATGTCGTGCCGAAACAATTAAAAGAGGACTTCAAGAGTTGAACAGTCCAACCATAATTTCAGAGTCTCGTATCAGAGCCATGGGAGCAGGAAGAAAAAAATGTCTAGAGACTATTGAAGGAATTAATGAAGCATTTTTAAGAGTAATAGATAGGCATGTTGCCGGTTCTCCGATGAATGAATCACAAAGATGGACACATTTAACTGGTCAACAAATAGCGGATTGACTGAAAAAAGAAGAACAAAACAGTTCTCGTTCCTACTTATTTAAAGAGGCATTGTGGAAACTATCTCAAGAATTAGGAATCGAAATCAGAATTGCTCATTATCCTCCTTATACTTCCAAATATAACCCCATTGAACATCGCTTATTTCCTCATATTACCCGTGCTTGTACAGGAGTAATTTTTGATAGTCATGAAACGGTAAAAAAGTTAATGGCAAAAGCAAAAACTCGTTCAGGATTAAAAGTATTTTCCTCTATAATTGATAAAGTCTATGAAACAGGAAAAACAGTAGCTCAAGACTTCAAACAAAATATGAAGATCCTTTTTGATGAATATCTCCCTCAATGGAATTATGTAGCCCGACCAAAATCTACATAACTTTACTCAATAATTAAATCCTCATTCCTAAGGTAGCTGTAATATATTTTTCTAAACGTAAAATAACAATCCATTCTCCAATTCTTATGGGAGGTATGACTTGTCCAGCTCGAGAATATTTTAATTTCTTAGCGATTTCTGGATGAGGTATATTTAGTTCGACTGGTCCTACTAAACCTCCTGTTTCGGCTTCTGCACCTTGAGAAAATTCTTTAGCTAATTCACTAAATTCGGCTTCTCCTTCACTGATGCGAAAATAGAATTCTTGGGCTTCTCCTGCATTTTTTGTCCGAATAAGAGAATATAAAACTTTATCTAATTCTTCTTTTCTGGTTAAATAGTAAGTTTCAATTTGGTCACCCCATACTTGTTTTTTATATTTTTCTAATTTAATACCTCGCAAAATTTTTTCTTGTAATTGTTCTCTACTCAAATAGTTTTTGGCTAACCATGCTTCCAATTGTTCTGGTTGCTGAGGATTCAATTGCATTTGGGAAAAGAATTGCTGTTGCGCCCTACTAGTTTCTTCTGGAGTACATTCTACGTGAGCGATCGCTTTTTCGATGATAATTTCCTTAGCTAAGGGTACAATCATCTGTTTTTGGGCTAAAAGAGGAAAAATATTATCAGGTGTAATAACTAAATCAGCAATTCGTAAACTAGAACTCATATAAAAAATCAACGAATAAAAAGACAATCAAATTAAAAATACTATAGCAATGAACAATGAATCTTGATCACATTAATGATTATCTGTATCAAATCAATTATATATTTTCCCATAAAATACGTCTGATGTGAATTAGATTCGATTTTAGACAAGCGTTGTTGGACAAATAGATTCAATAATTAACTATAAATTACTTCAAAGATAGTATCTGCTTCAATTGTTCCAGATTCAAATCTTTTCCATTATTATGAAGATTCTGAAGCTGTGCGATTAATTTCAGTCTATTAGGAATCCCCAACTGCACATCTTCTAATAATTCTTTGTGATTAAATACTTTTGCTGGTGTACCTTCTAACACGAGTTTTCCTTTATTCATGACAAATATCCAATCTGCCCAGTCATAAACAAAATCAAGATCATGAGTTGCTAATAAAATTGTCGTTCCTTCTTGATATATCTTTTCTAGTTGTATCCGCAATTCTCTAGTTTGATGAGGGTCGAGATATGCTGTCGGTTCGTCTAATAGTAACATTTTTGGTCTTAAAATCATCACATCGGCGATCGCTAACCGTTTCTTTTGTCCTAAACTGAGATAATTAACTGGATAATCCGCTAAATCTGATAGATTGAAATCCTTTAAAGTTTTCTTAACTCTTCTCTCGATTTCATCATTCGGCAAACCCAAATTACATAATCCATAGGATAAATCTTCTTCTACCGTTGTAGCAACTAATTGCTGTTCTGGATCTTGAAACACTAAACCAACATCTTGTCGCCATTTACTTAAAGAAATGCGATCGTATTGAAGTATTTTTTCTTGCCAACGTATAACACCATTTTCAGGACGATATAAACCATTTGCTAATCGAAATAATGTCGTTTTACCACAACCGTTATGACCGATTAAAGCATATTTGCATCCTTGAGCAATTTGAAGAGAAAAGTTCTCTAAAATCGGCTTTTGGGTACAAGGATAGGTAAAAGCTAACTTTTCAAATTTCATTAACATAATATAGCATTTCTCGCAGTTACGAGATACAGTTTGAACTTGTAAGTCCCCCAGTCTCCTCTTATCGAGGGGAGTGCCGATAGGCAGAGGGATGGGATTTAGGGGGGTTTTTAATCTGAGGGATTTGTACCTCATCTACATGGGAATTGCTATATCATTATCATTATTCAAAAAATTTAAACTTCAATTTGTAAATCTTCTTCAACAAATTGACGAGATTCATTCAATATCCAACTACGTACATTTTCAACACTTCCTTCTTTGACAGACATAATAATATATGAATACATCGACCAAGCAAACTTGGTATCAAAAGCAGAAGGAATTGCATCATGATTAGGATGAGAATGATATATTCCCATGATATCTAAATTATCTTGACGAGCTTGTTTTTGAATCTGCAAAATAGTCAGAGGATTAATACTAAAACTATCTTCACATTGACGAGTCAACTTATCATCCAATTGAGCAAACAAATCTTTTTGATTTTCCCAATCATTTTCCGTGGGAACAATTTTTACAATCTGTTTTTGAAAATTATATATCTTCCCCAATAACAATCCACAACATTCCCGTGGATAAGATTGTATGGCCTCTTGTTTCATGATTTCAATATCAGTAGCGAAAATATTAATCATGATTAATTTGGGATTATAAATCAATTTAACAGTATAAACGCAACGTTGCCTGAAAAAATCAACCAACACGAAATTAAGTCGTACTAGCAAATTTTCTCAGGCAACGAGTTAAATTATTTCAACCTTGAATCAACAAGGATTTTTAAAATAAAAAGCTAAATTTATTTTATGAAATTTACTTAGAAGTAGAAACAAGTAAAATCAAATTAGCTAAGAACGTTAATAGCGTAGTCCAAGTAAGAGTTAGCTTCAACAGCAGAATCACCACTTAAACCATGGTTAGATTTGATGTGCTTTAAAGCTTCAACATACCAGCTAGGAGATAACTCAAAGCTACGGTTGATTTCATCAATACCAGCAACTAAGTACTCATCCATAGGACCAGTTCCACCAGCAACTAAACAATAGGTTACCATACGTAAGTAGTAGCCAATGTCACGAGAACATTTTGCTTTACCTTCAACACTGGAAGCGTAGTTAGCACCAGGGGTGGTGGTTGTGTAAGGGAATTTTGAGTAAACTGCGTTAGCTGCACCATTAATTAAACTTTGTGCATTTGAAGTCAAACCTTTTGCTGCTTGTAAGCTAGCAGTTGCTTGACGGAAACGACCAAAAGCAGTTTGGATTTCGGTGCTACTTAAGAAACGACCTTGAGAATCTGCAGCGGATACAGCTTCAGTTAAGGGGGTTTTCATGATGCTTTATTTCTCCTAATTAATATTTTCCTTTATAAATTTTATTTACTGATGGTATTTCAACTTATGAAACAGCAGCAGTAGCACGATCAAAGTAAGTTGCTACTTCAGCCATTAAGGAACTACAATCACCAAGGGTAATATTGCTGCTGTCATTAGCAATAGCTAATGCTGCATCTTTCATTTTTGCTACACCAACAGCTACAGAACTACCAGGAGTTCCTAAAGCTAAGTAGGTTTCACGAAGTCCATTTAAACAACGATCTTCTAAAACACTAGCATCACCACTAAAGATAGCGTAAGTAATGTAACGTAAGATAATTTCCATGTCACGGAGACATGCAGCCATACGACGACTGGTATAAGCATTACCGCCGGGGGCGATCAATTGAGGTTGTTCAGCGAATAAAGAACGAGCCGCATTGGTAACAATCGCAGAAGCGTTGCTGGTGATACGGTTCACTGCATCCATACGTTTGTTGCTTTCGCCAACCATTTGACTTAAAGCGTCGATTTGAGAAGTAGTTAAGAACTGACCGCGAGCGTCAGCTTGAGAAACTACTTTAGTAAATGCATCGAACATTTTTAGTTAATCTCCTAAATTAAATTAGTCGGTTTTGTTAGTGTGTTTATTAAAACTTAGTTTAACATTTTAAGGTAAAACTAAGGGGAGGTAAAATTTCCAAGCATTTAAATCTCTTTGATTAAACCCTTTAAATAAAATTATTTATTCTTAAGGATTCTTCATCAAGAAATTTTAATATTTGAACAAATCTTGTTTATTTTAGATTGTCATTTTATTTCCTTTTAAATATATAACCTTTCTTGTAACTGTTTTTTGTTACATCTTGTTAATTATTTGGCTGAATTTACTTTATATTTCTTAACTTTACTTTTTGTAGTTCTGTCAAGCCCTTTAATAATCAATAGATATAGTTAGCAATAGGAAACAAGTAATAGTAAAATTGATAAATTATTAAATTAAAATTTTTATGATGGCGAATATTCTACTTTAGTGAAGGTAAATATTCAGAATGCTGATGTTTAGTTACGGTAAAAGTAAAAAAAGTAAAAATTTGAACGTTTTTCTGATTTATATTCGATAATAATTATGAGAAAAACGATTTTTCTCTACTCTGTGTCCTTTGTATTTCCAGTCTTTTTATACATCCAACAATATTTTGTCGTCAATATAAATAAAATAGTTTAAAATTTTCGTGGTATAACATCAATTGATGATGCTAATAAAGATAAATTCCTCCTGTATCTTGTAAGTTTAAGGTACGGTTACTATTGTTACTATCTTCCGTTGTTTTGATTCTTACTTCAACAATATTTTCTTGAGTGACTTGTACTTCATATTTCAACTCAATACGAGAACTATCGGGATTATTGCTGTCTGGATAAACCAATATATATAATGATGGCTTTACATTATTTAAGATGATTGTTTGATCTGGATTAATCGAAACAGGTTCCATTTTGATGTCGGTGATTGTGTAGTCGATAATCAATCCCGTTTTATTAATTAAATTAATAGTAATGGGACGATTTATATCTATTCTCGCTACTGGTTGCCAAAACCCGGGTTGATGAGTCTGTGCAGGAGGATTTTGTGTGATAATGTTCTGTATTAACGATGAATGTAAATTACTATAATTTCCATTTAAGAGTAAAAAACCGATCGTCACGAATTGCAACATAATTAAATAAAAATTTCTGCTTATTGATATATTTGTCTATATGACAGAATGAGAACAAAAAATGTTTCTTGATTGACATAAGTTGTTAAATAGATATTTTGTATTTTTCAAAAGGTTTAAAGATTAAACATTTAAAAATTGAAATATCAGGAACTTTATCAATTGGAGTAGGTCTTTTTTGTTAAAGAACTGCAAATGAGTTTATTAAATATTAACCATGTTTAAAGATAAAAAATGTAAGAAAATTATTTTTTGGCGTAATTGTCTGTTGTTGTATATATTCGTGGGTTTATGTTCAGCCTTAATATCGGATGTTTATAAAAATTTTCAAGTTAGCAATCAATCTGCTAATGCTAATAAATTTTCTCGTCTGGTATCTGTTCGTGTAGCTTACAATGTAAAAGAACATCTTTTAAAATAAATAATAAATGTAGTCAATGTTTTATTATGATGGTAAGTTCCAATCAACTAATCATATTAAATTAGATATCAATGACTCTACTTGGCTCTACGGTGCTAATATCTTCACAACAATGAGAGTCTATAATTATTCATTAAGTCATTATTTAACTAATTGGCAAAAACATTTAGCTAGATTAAAAAATAGTGTTCAACAATTAGATTGGCAATCCCCAGATTGGTTATTAATAGAAAAAGAAACTCAAGAATTATTAAAACAATTTCCTGTTATTAGAATTACCCTCTTTCCTGATGGGAAAGAATTAATTATCGGTAGAGAATTACCAGAGCAATTACGGGAAAAACAAAAGAATGGTGTCAAAGGATTAGTCTGTCTTGATCCCTTATTACAAAGAACTTTACCACATCATAAAACTGGAAATTATTTGACTCCTTGGTTAGGTTTACAACAGGCAAAAAAAATTGGTTATCAAGAAGCTATCTTAACTAATTCAGAAAATGATTGGTTAGAGACAAGTACTGGTAATTTGTGGGGTTACCAACAAGGCGTTTGGTTTACTCCTGAATTGGCGATGGGTATTTTACCTGGTATTGCTAGAAGTATGATTTTAGATAAGGCTAATTTTCCTTGTGAAGTAAATTATTGGAAACCTGAATTCATTGCTGATTTAGAAGCGATCGCTTACAGTAATAGTGTAGTAGAAATAATACCTTTTAATACTATCAAAATAGGCGATCGAGAGAAAACGTATAATCCTCATCACGAAGCTTATTCATTGCTTAAAAAAATTTATAACAATTAGTTGTTGTCAAATTTAGCCATAAACAATCAATTTTGGTTAGATCCATTTTGTCAGATTCAGATCAAAGATTTGTTACCATAGACAAACCAAATTAGTAATTCAGTAAAACATTAAAAATTACTATGCCCTACGAGAAATTAGAATTATTAGATAATACTAAACCAGTTTTATCTTGGGCTAACCACGCTTTAGATATTAAAGAAAGTAATATGGCTCAAAATGTTGCTTCCTTACCATTTGTGTTTAAACATGTTGCCTTAATGCCTGATGTTCATTTAGGTAAAGGAGCATTAGTAGGTTCCGTTATTGCGACAAAAGAAGCTATTATTCCTGCGGCGGTAGGAGTTGATATTGGTTGTGGTATGTGTGCCATCAAAACACCTTTTACAGCAACTCAACTAGAAGGAAAATTAAAAAAAATTCGTCTAGAAATTGAAGCCAAAATCCCCGTCGGTTTTGCTCAGAATAAGGATGTAGAAACAAAAGTCACTAATTGGCAGGGTTGGAGGCATTTTAATGATTTACATAAAGGAGTACAACGTCTCAATGATAAAGCTTTGAAGCAATTAGGCTCATTGGGTAGTGGAAATCACTTTATTGAATTATGTCTAGATACCGAAGACCAAGTCTGGCTGATGTTACATTCAGGTTCTAGACATATTGGTAATCAACTAGCCCAATGTCATATCAAAACAGCGAAATCTCTTGCTAAACTCACAGAAACCAAATTACCAGATCCTGATTTAGCTTATTTTGTCTCTGGTACAGAAGAATTTGCTGCTTATTGGCGTGATTTACAATGGGCTCAGGATTATGCCCGTTTCAACCGAGAAGTGATGATGAATCGTGTTAAAACTATTGTTGATCAGCATTTATCTGGTGGTAAAGCAAGTAAACCCTTACTGATGGTTAATTGTCATCATAATTATGCAGAAAAAGAAACACATTTTGATGAAGACGTTTATGTTACTCGTAAAGGTGCAGTGAGAGCAAATCAAAGTGATTATGGTATCATTCCTGGTTCAATGGGTGCCAAATCTTTTATTGTCAAAGGTAAAGGTAATCACGATAGCTTTTGTAGCTGTAGTCATGGTGCTGGACGTAGAATGTCTCTAACAAAAGCGAAGAAAATATTTGATGTTCATGATTTAGTCGAACAAACTCAGGGAATAGAATGTCGTAAAGATAGAGGAGTTATTGATGAGATTCCCAGTGCTTATAAACCGATTGAAGAAGTAATGAATCAACAAAGTGATTTGGTTGAAATTGTGGCTACTTTAAAACAAGTTATTTGTATAAAAGGGTAAACGCAAGTTTGGCATTACTAAATTTATCACTTAGATTTAAACAGAGAAAAAAGAAAATAGTTTTTTACCATCAATATTTTAAGATAGGCAAATTAAATGAATCTGAGCTTGGTGAGGCGAGAATTTTGAATGTTTTAATGATAGGGTTATCTAAAAATCGGGAATTATAAGCTTTAGAGATAATTGATTTAGTCAATTGATTACTCCAAGAAAATTAGAAGTTTTTCTAAATGCAATTAGGAAAAATATTCTCAATGGTGTTGATGAATAACTAAAATTCCTTAACTAAAATTAGTTATTTTTCCTTTTTAGGTACATGGTCACTCAAAGAAATTTGTCTTACTAACATATTAATATTACTTTTTATAAGACAATAATATTAGACGATCGCACTAAATTGATTCATAATAAATTGAATATTTTGCTGACTTACAACTTCTTAAATATTTTATTTCACTGTGTAATTTTTCCATAGGTACTTGATAATCTAGTATCGCTAAAGATAAAATTTAACTAGTTATTATTGTGAAAGTCAGAGTTGTAAATATTTGACAGTTATTATAAACTTGCCTATTTCTCACTTTAATATATTACCCTGTATAATATTCAGAGGGATTTTTTCCTATTGTTAATTGTTTTTCAGAGTACTTTTGTGAGTACCATAGACTAGATTTTATGAATCTAGAAAATAACTACATTTATTTTCCAATATTATTAAATTAAATAAAAAAATACGTATCATCATGATGAGTGAAAACGAAAAATATACTGAATTAGAAACTGATACTACAATTACGGATTCAGAAGAAATAAAGGAGGAAAAAAATACAGAGAATGAGACTCCAGAAATAGTTGAAAATTCTAATAATCAGTTAAATAATGAGGAAGAACAAAATTCTCCTTCAATACCAGAAGTTGAAGTTGAACAAACAACCAATTCTCCAGAAATAATCACCGAAGATGACACCAAAACATCAAATGTGGCTTCAGAGGCAGAAATAACATCTTTAAAAAATCAATTGGAAGCTGAAAAAGAACAATCGCAAAGTCTTCAAAATCAATACATGAGACTTAACGCCGACTTTGAGAACTTTCGTCGTCGTACAAGTAGGGAAAAAGACGAACTAGAAGAAAAAGCTAAAAAGAAAACAATTATAGAATTTTTATCAGTAGTCGATAATTTTGAAAGGGCAAGAAGTCAATTAAAACCTTCCACTGATGGCGAAATGGCAATCCACAAAAGCTATCAAGGAGTTTACAAAACCTTTGTAGAAAGCTTGAAAAAAATTGGGGTATCCGCCATGCGTCCAGAAGGAGAACTTTTTGATCCCAATTATCATGAAGCAATGTTAAGACAACCCACAAATGAATATCCAGAAGGCACAGTGATAGACCAATTAGTTAGAGGTTATCTTCTTAATGATCAAGTCTTACGCCATGCGATGGTAACAGTCGCTACGGAAATGGAAGATGAACCAGTTAAAGATGGTGATAATGAAATTTTATTGGAAGAAGAGTAATAAACTGACTGGTATGCTTTATGCTTCTTGACTATAATTGCTATAGCCCAGTTAATAAATTTTTTATATTAAGTTCAAAATAATCCGCCATCATCATAAATTATGGGAAAGGTAATAGGAATAGATTTAGGAACCACTAATAGTTGTGTCGCAGTGCTTGAAGGAGGTAAACCTCTTGTTATAACCAATCAAGAAGGCTCTCGTACGACACCTAGTATTGTCTGTTTTGGCAAAAATAAACAACGTTTAGTTGGTCAACTAGCAAAAAGACAAGGTGTGACGAATGCTGAAAATACTGTTTATCTGTGTTCCTTGAGAAGACCCACGGCTATGCCCATGGGATGAATCACGG
>JAALKG010000187.1 GCA_011088145.1 Cyanobacteria bacterium MH1_Bin12
CTGTTCGATTGCCCTTTTTTCTTTGTTTTTTCTTAATTTAGTCTAAACTACAGTAATAAATCACAATTAAATAAAATATGTTTTTCAACTACCTTATTAATGATGATGATTGTGGGTAGTTATGACAAAACGGCTAGTGCTTATCAAGACTTATCGAAGATTGATCGTAGTAGTCACAAAGATCATGGAAAAATATCAGACTACTTAATTATCAGTGAAGTTGATTCTGAAGATGCCGATTTTTATAATAATCGTGGTCTTGATTATTATAAAAAAGGAAATTATGACCAAGCGATTTTAGATTATACTAAAGCGATCGCCTTAAATCGTCAATATTTTCAAGCCTATAATAATCGTGGTCTTGCTTATTCTAAAATAAAGCGGCATGATCAAGCAGTCACTGACTATACTAAGGCAATCGAGTTAAATCCAAAATATATCATCGCTTATTACAATCGAGCCTTGGTTTATGAAGTCCAGAAAAAATATCAACAAGCTATCCTCGACTATGGTAAAGCAATTGGATTAAACCCTAAAGATATAGAAGCTTATAAAAATCGAGGTCGAATTTATCATAAACGTAGACAATTTGATAAAGCTATTCTCGACTATAGCAAAGCTATTCAATTAAATCCTCAATATACCATTGCTTATTATAATCTTGGTCTTGCTTATGAAGCAAAAGGAGATAACGAAACAGCGATTTTTCAATACACACAAGCGATTTCACTCAATGGACAATATACAGAAGCTTATAACAATCGTGGTATTGTCTATCATAAAATAAGAGCATACGATAAAGCTATTGGTGACTATAAAAAAGCGATCAAATTAAATCATCAATATATTCAGGCTTATTATAATTTGGGTCTTGTTTATGGACAAAAAGAAGAATATAATCAAGCAATTATTAACTATGATAAAGCAATCGCATTAAACCCTAAATATACCAGTGCTTACTATAATCGTGGTGTTGCTCATGATAACAAAAAAGAGTATTACGAAGCCATTAGTGACTATACAAAAGCGATCAAATTAAATCCTCAATATATCCAAGCTTATAATAATCGTGGTCTGGTTTACGAAATGATAGGACAATATAGTAAGGCTATGGAAAATTATGAAAAAGCGATCGAGTTAAATAATAACTATCAATTAGCCATTGATAATCGTAATAGATTACAAGCAAAGATGCAAAATTAATTTTTGGTTGAATTTGGGGAAATACTTTGATTATTTGTATTCAAATTAGATTGAGAAAATGTTATATCGCTACCACAACGCAAAATTAAACCAAATCCGAAACCACCAAAACTAAAGATAATAGTAGTGGTGAGAATTAGGTACTTAAAAACAGCAAAAGAATTTTTTGTGTCAACTTTATCAACAGCTTTGTGTTGTTTATTTTGTTGGGCTACTACCTGATTTTGGACAGTTTCTTTTTCCAGTAGAAAATAAATATCTCTATCTAAATTGTAAGCATTAAGAAGAGATTGAGGGACTGCATTTAATGTTTTATTCATATCTAATTTCTCAGTTAACTTGTGCTTCAGAAAACAAAATATATAGCAATGGGTAATTAATAATTAATAACTAATAATTAATAATTACTTACTCCTGAATTTCCTTACTTCGATAAAAGGAATGGAGGAAATTTTCAACGAAATCAACACTTTCAAAAAAGGCTTTTAGATACAATTTCGCTGTTTGGGGATTATGGGACAAATGATAACCTAAATAGATCAAAAATGCACAATGTAATTAAAAATTATCATCGTTTGCCTAATTTAAGAGGATATTTAGATAAAATGTATGCTTTCGCTTCTTTTTTATCATTAATTTTGCTATCTAAAACTAATCCTTGTACTTCGGCTAACATTTTTTTATATTGCTTACCCGGTTTGTAACCTAATGCTTGTAAATCGTTACCATTTAAAAGCGTTTTAACTTTACTCCAATGCATTAAATATTGCCAAATCGATCGTCTAATTACTCGATCGCTTTTTAAAGCAATTATCAGCAAAGTAAGAGGTTGATAGGTTGACAAGGATTCTACCTGTTGACTGACATTTTGACAAGTAATTAATTTATTTTTTATTTTTTCCCGATGATTCTGGATTATTTTTAACCGTTTGATACTAGTTTGAGGCAACACTAAATTTTGAGCAACTTTAATTCCTTCATCAAAAGAAGCGAGAATAATTTCTAAGCGTAATAACCAAGAATCGATGGATGGTTTGTTTTCTTCAGAAGAATGATAGTATTTTAACCATCGATCAAGACAACGTATTTCCCACCATAATCGAGGCGTTAACTGACAATTTTGATGTAAGCAACGTAAAGCATTTACTTCATCCAACATTTTTAAAGCAGTTTGCCAATATTGAGCTTGTAAAATATATTTTAATTCTGCCTTTAAACGAGTAGTCAGAGCAGGAATAGAAGTTTTTTCCACAGATACCTTTTCATAGATACCGCTTTCAATCGCATATTCAATATATTCTCTGGTTTGAGCCTCGATTTCAAAATTTAACCGTACCGCAAAACGTACCGCACGATAAATTCTGGTAGGATCTTCAATGAAGCTATTAGGATGCAAAACTTTGATAGAATGCTATCGTAAATCTGCTAAACCACCAAAAAAATCTAACAATGCTCCACTACGAGGATGAGTTAAACGTACAGCTAAAGCATTAATGGTAAAATCACGACGATATAAATCTTGACGAATCGAACTAGATTCCACCTGAGGGTTAGCCGCAGGATAAGGATAAAATTCCGTACGAGCAGTGGCAATATCCACCCATAAAGAGCCTAAATTATCGTCGTTATGCCATAACAAAGCCGCCGTTTGGAATTCCCCGTGAACACTCAGACGAGCTTGAGGATAAATAGCTTGTAAAGCTTGAGCTAACTGTACTCCTGCCCCTATTGTTGAACTCTCGTGACACCCATCAACAACCAAATCAATATCTTGTAAATTAAGAGTATCATTTCCTACTGTTAATAATAAATCTCTGACACCACCACCCACTAAATAAAGATGCCATCCTTGATTTTGGGCATATTCTGCCACTTGTTGTAACACCTTCCAGATAGGAGGATGTATATATTGTTCAAA